>JANJTH010000563.1 GCA_024711205.1 Planctomycetota bacterium
GCCGGCGTCGCGCGCCGCCCCCGGGCGGTGGTGGCCGCGCCAGGCCGCGCGCGACGTGACGCTCGCCGCGGGGGTCGCGCTCGTCGTGCTCTCGCTCGCGGCCCTCCAGGGCGCCGGGCTCGAGGCGCCGGCGGACCCGTCGAGCGATTACCCGCCGCGGCCCGAGTGGTGGTTCGCGCCGCTGCGCCAGCTCCTCAAGACCGTGCCCGAGCCGTGGGGGAGCGTCGTCCTGCCCGGCCTGCTCGGGCTCGCGCTCCTCGCGCTCCCCTGGCTCGACCCGGCGCGCCGCCCACGGACGATGCTCGCGCGCGGGCTCGTGCTCGGCCCGCTCGCGCTCGCGCTCGTGCTCGGGCTGACCTCGTGGGCCGAGGACCGGGCCGACGCCGACTACCAGGCCGCGCGCGTGGCCGCGGCCGAGGACGCCGCGCTCGCGCGCCGCCTGGCGCGCGACGGGATCCCGCCCGAGGGCGCGGGCGCGCTCCTCGAGCGCCACCCGCCGCGCCTGGGCGCGCGGCTCTACCGGACGCACTGCCTCGCCTGCCACCGGCTCGACGGCGAGGGCGGCGAGGGCGGCGAGGGCAAGAGCGTCGGGCCCGAGCTCACGGGCTACCTCGGGCGCGCCTGGCTCGAGGGCGTGATCCGCGAGCCCCGCGCCCCGCGCTTCTTCGGGCGGACGAAGATCGACGGCATGGAGCCGCTCCCGCGCGAGCACCGGGGCGACCTCCCGGCGCTGGCCGCGTTCGTGCGCGCGCAGGACCCCGAGGTCCGGCCCCGGCTCGACCCGGCGCTCGTCGCCGCCGGCGAGGAGGCTTACTACGCGCAGGAGTGCCACGCCTGCCACGGCCTCGAGCCGGGCGAGCTCGGCGGGGGCCCGAACCTCCACGCCTACGGGACGACGGCCTGGCTCGTCGACTTCCTGCGCGACCCCGGGGCCGACCTGTTCTACGGCGCCGACAACGAGATGCCCGGCTACGCGGACGAGCTGACCCGGGCCGAGCTCGAGGCGCTCGCCGCGTTCCTGCGCGGGCTCGACCCGGACGCGCCCCGGGACTGAGGAGGACCCGCCGTGACCGCGACGCACGCCTACGACCCCGACCCGACCCGCGACCTCGTGCTCGAGCGCGAGGTCGACGTCCCCGTGCGCCTCGTGTGGGCGGCGTGGACGCGGCCCGAGCACCTCGTGAAGTGGTTCACGCCCGCGCCCTGGCAGACCGTCGCGTGCGAGATCGACCTGCGCCCGGGCGGGCGGTTCAAGACGGTCATGCGCGGGCCCGAGGGGCAGACCTTCGACGAGCCCCCCGGCTGCTACCTCGAGGTCGTCCCGGAGCGCAAGCTCGTGTGGACGAGCGCGCTCGGGCCCGGGTTCCGGCCCGCGCCCTACCAGCCCGACGGGCTGCCCTTCACGGCCGTGCTCCTGTTCGAGCCGCGGGGCGCGGGGACGCGCTACACGGCGATCGCGCTCCACCCGAGCGCCGACCTCCGCGAGCGCCACGCCGCCATGGGGTTCCACGACGGCTGGGGCAAGGCCACGGACCAGCTCGTGGCCTGGGCCCGGGCCGAGCTCGCCGCGGGGCGCTGACCGGGGCGGCGGGACGCGGCGACCTTTTCCGGTCCCCGCCCCCGCCGGCGTACTCCGGGGCGGCGGGTGGACGGCCGGCCGGGGGACCGCGAGCATGGGGGTCATGGTCGAGCCCGCGCAGGAGCCCGCGGCGGCGTCCGACGCGGGCGGCGCCGACGACGACGCGGCGCTCGTGCGGCGGATCGTCGGCGGGGGCGACGCCGGGCACGACGCGTTCCGGCTCCTCTACGCGCGGCACGCGCCCGACGCGGCCCGGTTCCTCCGGCGCATGCTCGACGACGCGGCCGCCGCCGACGACGCGCTCCAGGAGACGTTCGTGCGCGTCCACCGCGGGCTGGGCGGGTTCGAGCCCGGGCGCCCGCTCCGGCCGTGGGTCCTGGGGATCGCGCGGCACGCGGCGCTCGGGGCCCTGCGCGCGAAGCAGCGCGCGGCCAAGCTCTCGGCCCTCGGCGCGGTCGACCCGCCCGATCCGCGGGCGGCGGGCGACGCCGCGGGCGCGCGGGACATGCGCGCCCGCGTCCTCGAGGCGGTGTCCGCGCTCGCCCCGGAGCACCGCGAGGTCGTGCTCCTGCGGCTCGCGCACGGGCTCCTCCTCGCGGACGTGGCGCGCGCCCTCGCCGTGACCGAGCGCACCGTCCGCAACCGGCTGCGCGCCGCCGTCGTGCTCCTCGAGCGCGAGCTGCGCCGGCGCGGCCTCGACCAGGGGGACCTCCCGTGACCGCGTGCGCCGAGCTCGCCGCCCTCCTCCCGCTCGCCGCCTGCGTCGCGCAGGCGCCCGAGCTCCTCGACCCCGACGAGGACGCCGCGCTGGCGGCGCACCTGGCCGGCTGCGGCGCGTGCCGCGCGCGGCGCGACGCGTTCGCCGGGGCGGCCGCCGCGCTGGCCGCCCCGGACGACGAGGCCCCCGGCGTGCTCGAGGCCTGGGGGGGCGTCCTGGCCCGCCTCGAGGACGCCGCCGCGGGCGAGCCGCTCGAGGACGGCGACGCCGGTGAGGGCCCGGACGAGGAGCCGGTCGCCAGACCCCGGGCAGGCCCGCTCGTGATCGCGCTCGCCTGCACGTTCTGCCACGACGCGCTCCGGCGGTCCGAGGCGGCCTACTGCGCGTCGTGCCTCGCGCCGCACCACGAGGACTGCCTGCGCGCCCACGGCCGCTGCGCCGCGCCCGGCTGCGAGGAGACGCGCCTCGTCCGCCCCGTCACCTTCCCGGCGGACGGCGCGGCGGGCGCGCCCGCGGCCCGCGGCTGGCGCCCCGTCGCCGCGGTCGCGCTCGGGGCCCTCCTGGTCGCCGGCGGGGCCGCCGCCCTGCGCTGGCGCGTGGCGCTCGAGCACGAGCGCGCGGCGCTCGACGAGGTGGCGCGCTCGCGCGAGCGTGAGCGCGAGCGTGAGCACAGCGCCTTCGAGGGCGGCGCCGCGCTCGGCAGCGCCGAGGTCGTGGTGGCTCCGCCGGTGCGCGACGCGCCCGAGGCAGGGATTCCGGAAGCGTTCGCCCTCGCGGCGCGGGTCGAGGCGCTGCTCGGCGGCGAGGCGCCCGCGCCCGACCGGCTCGCGGCGCTCGAGGCGGCCCGGGCCCGGGCGGCGGAGCTCGAGGCGCTCGAGCGGGAGCTCGAGCGAGCGCTCGAGCGCGCGCCGGCGACCCCCTGGCTCCACGTGCAGCGCGGGCGCGTCCGCGCGCGCCTGGGGGACCACGCCGCGGCGATCGCGGCCTACGGGCGCGCGCTCGCCCTCGATCCGGCCCGCGCCGACGCCCTCGAGGCGCGCTCCGAGAGCTACGCGACGCTGGGGCGGACCGCGGAGGCGCGGGCGGACCTCCTGCGCGGCCTGACCCTCGCGGCGCCCGCGGCGCCCGTCGCGCCGGCCGAGGCCGAGACCGCCGCCGGGCCGCGGCTCGTGCAGACCACGGTCGTCGGGGTCGAGGGCGGCTGGGCGCTCGTCCGCCGCGGCCCCGACGCGGACCTCCGCGCGGGCGACCGCCTCGCGGTCTGGGGCGGGCCGCAGCGCGTCGCGGCGCGCCTCACGGTCCGGGAGCTGCTCGTCGGCGCCGCGCGCTGCTCGGTCGAGCCCCTGGTCCAGGACGCGGTGGTCCGCCCGAACGACGCGGCGGTGCTCGTCTCGGACCCGGCGCACTGGGCGCGAATCGCGCGGATCGCGCGGGCCGACGACTACGCCAGGGTCGTCGACCACGGCCGACCGGCCCGGGGGATCCGGGTGCTCTGCGCGGACTCGCTCGGCGGCAAGGACGCGCGCGCGACGTGGAGCGCGCTCATGGCCTCTCGCGCCCTCGACGTCCGAGCCTGGCTGGGCTCGGAGCCGGAGTCGATGCAGGCGCTCCTCGCGGGCCCTTCGCCCTCGCCGTCGCCGCTCGACCTCGCCGCGGTCGACGTCCTCGTCCTCGGGGAGGCCCCGGAGGGGCTCGTCGAGCGCGCCGCCCTCGAGCGCCTCCTCGCCCGCGGCGGCGGCCTCGTGCTGATCGCCGGCGTCCAGGGGGTCGCGCCGCGCTCGGTCCCTCCGCCGATGCTGGCGACCTCGGTCGGCGGCGTGCGGGGGCCGTCCGCCGATCGGCTCCGCCTCCGCGGGGCGCTCGGCCACCTGGCGGCGGCCCTCGACGCCAGCCCCGGCGAGGTCCCGCTCCCTCCGCTGGAGGAGCTCACCGACGCGACACCCGCGCCCGGCTCCCTGGTGCTCGCCGACGACGCCGGCGGCCGACCGCTCGTCGTCACCCGGCGGCACGGCGCGGGGCACGTCGTGCAGGTCCTCGCGCGGGACACCTCGCGCTGGCAGCGGGTCGCGGGCGGCGACGCGTTCCTCCGCGCGTTCTGGCTCGAGGTCGTCGCGGTGGCCGCGGGCAGGGCCTCGGAGAGCGCGCCGGAGGAGCCCCGCCCGGGCTCGACGCGGTAGGGGCCGGGGCTCCGGGCGCGCCCCCGGCGCGGGCGCGTATGCTCGCCCCCATGGAGCGCGCGCCCAGGCAGCCCGAGCCCGAGCGGGCGGCGTCCGAGGACGCCGACGAGGCGGGGGAGCGGGAGCCGGCCCCGCGCCGCTGCCCCTACTGCAAGGCCGACCTCGGCGCGGCCGAGCTGACGACCGCGTGCGCGCGCTGCGGCACGGGTCACCACGTCGCCTGCTTCGCCGAGCACCTGGGCTGCGCCACGCACGGCTGCGGCTCGACGGAGGCCCTGAGCCCGCGCCCGCCCGCGCGCCTCCTGGCGCTGGCCCCGGTCGTGTGCGCGACGTGCCGGCTCGGCGTCCCGATCGACGCGCTCGCGGCCGCCTGCCGGAACTGCGGTCACGCCCAGCACGCCCCGTGCTACGAGCGCGTCGGGCGCTGCTCGAACGTCCTCTGCCGCGATCCGTTCGTGGTCGACCTGCTCCCCGCGAGCCGGCTGCGCGAGCGCGTCGCGCGGCGCGAGGCCCGCGCCTTCACCTGGGTGGCCGCCCTCCTCACGGGGCCGCTCGCGGCCCTGTTCCTCGTCGGGGGCGTGGCCACCCGGGAGGTGCCACCCCTCGTGCTGGCGCCCTTGTTCGTGCTCCTGACGGCGGTGCTCGTCCGCGCCGCGGCGCGCCGGGGTCGCGAGGCCGACCTCGCGGCGGCCGTCCCCTGGCCGCCCCGGCCGGCGGGTCCTGGCGCCGCCCGCCCGGCCGCCAAGTCGGTCACGACCGCGCCCGCGGCCGCGCCGGCGCCACTCGCCGGGTCGGAGCCGGCCCGGGAGGAGGCCGACCCCGCCCGGCCCGGGGCCCCGGCGCCGCCCACGTAGCCCGGCTGGCGCTCGCGGACGGGTCGCGCCGATGCGAGCCTGGCGGCATGGAGCCCACGCCGCGCCGGCGCCCCGAGATCCTGGCCCCCGTCGGCGGCCCGGCCCAGCTCCGGGCCGCGGTCGAGAACGGGGCCGACGCGGTCTACCTCGGGCTCGAGCGGCACAACGCGCGCGAGCGGGCCGAGAACTTCACGCTCGCGGGGCTGCCCGCGCTCGTGGCCGACCTGCACGCGCGCGGCGTGCGCGCGTTCGTCACGTTCAACACGCTCCTCTACGAGCGCGAGCTGCCCGACGCCGAGGCGTTCGTGCGCGGGATCGCGGCCGCGGGCGCCGACGCCGTGATCGTGCAGGACCTGGGTGTCGCGCGCCTGTGCGCCGCCGTGTGCCCCGAGCTCGCGGTGCACGCGTCGACGCAGATGACGATCACCGACGCGGCCTCGGCCGAGCTGGCGCGGTCGCTCGGCGTGCGCCGGGCCGTGCTCGCGCGCGAGCTGTCGACGGCCGAGATCGCGCGGATCGCCGCCGCGACGCCGCTCGAGCTCGAGGTGTTCGTGCACGGGGCGCTGTGCGTCAGCTACTCGGGGCAGTGCTTCACGAGCGCGTCCTGGGGCGGGCGGAGCGCGAACCGCGGCGAGTGCGCGCAGGCCTGCCGGCTCCCCTACGACCTCGTCGTCGACGGCGCCCCGCGCGACCTGGGGCCCGTGCGCTACCTGCTCTCGCCCAACGACCTGCTCGGCGTCGACGCCGTGCCCGCGCTCCTCGACGCCGGGGTCGCGAGCTTCAAGATCGAGGGGCGGCTCAAGGGGCCCGACTACGTGGCCGCGACGACCGCGCTCTACCGGGCCGCGGTCGACCGCGCGCTCGCCGGCCGGCGCGAGGCGCTCCTCGCGCCCGACGAGCGGCGCGTCCTCGAGCAGGTCTACTCGCGCGGCGGCTCGCCCGGGTTCCTGGCCGGGACCGACCACCAGGCCGTGCTCGAGGGGGTCTACCCGCGGCACCGCGGGCAGCGGCTCGGGCCGGTCGTCGCGGTCGAGCCCGCGCGCAACGCGGTCGTCGTGGCGCTCGAGCACGACCTGCGTGTGGGCGACGGGCTCCTGCTCGCCGGCGGCGACCCCGAGGGTGAGGAGCCGGGCGGGCGGGTGGCCGGGCTCGAGGTGCTCGCCCGCTCCGGCGCGCCGGTCGGGGCCCCGCCCGGGGCGCTGGCCG
>JANJTH010000636.1 GCA_024711205.1 Planctomycetota bacterium
GCCCCGCTCGCGGACGAGGGCGTCGACGCGGCCTGGGCCGCGGCGCTCGCGGCGGGCGGGGGCGAGGCGCCGCTGCGCGCCGCGCTCGCGGCCGGGTGGTCCGTCGCGACGCGCGGCCGGCTCTCCGCGGAGGACGACCTCCGGGCGGCCTGGCGCGCCCTCGAGGCGGTCGATGAGGCGCTCCGCGCGGACGCGCTCCGCGCGGCGGCGCTCCGCGCGGAGGCGCTCCGCGCGCCCGGGCCGGCGACGCGCGCGCGGCTCCTCGAGGCGCGCCGCGAGGCCGAGGCACGCGGCGGCTGGGCCGGCCCGCTCGAGGCGGTCGGCTGCGCGCTCCACCTGGCGGCCCCGCTCGCGTCGGACTCCGGGGAGCCGGGGCCGCTCCTCGACGCGGCGCACCAGGTCGAGCGCGCGCTGCTCGCGGCGGCCTGGCTCGAGCCGGGCGAGGCCGAGCGCGCCGTCCGCGCCGAGGTGGGCGGCTGGGCGCTCGAGCTCGACGACGCCGTGGCCGCGCGCCCGGCGCGCCTGGGGCTCCTCGTGGGCGACGAGCCGGACATCGTGCGCGCCGCCGCCTGGTCGCCCGACGGCGCGCGCGCGCTCACCTCGAGCCGCGCGGGGACCGTGACGCTCTGGGACCCCGCCCGGCCCGGGCGCGCCGCGCTCGCGCTCCCGCGGCAAGGGACCGAGGTGTTCTGCGCCGTCCTCGCGCCCGACGGGCGCCGCCTCTACACGGGCGACGGCCACGGCTGGCTGCGCGCGTGGGACGCGGCCACCGGCGCGCCGTGCGGGGCCTGGCGCCAGGGCGAGACGCTCGTCTACGGGCTCGCCGCGCTCCCCGACGGGACGGACCTCGTCGCGGGCGGCTACGACGGGCGCCTCGTCCGCCTCACGGTGGCCGGGCCTCCGGGCGGCCCCGGCGGCGAGCCGGGCGCCGGGCCGCCCGACGGGGCCCCGCGCGAGCTCGGGGTCCTGCCGCGCGCGGTCTCGGCCTTCGCGCTCGCGCCCCCGAGCCCGGGCCCGGCCGCCCCGGGGTCGGCGGGCCTGCTCCTCGTCGCGAGCACGGGCGACGACCTGTGGGCGCTCGACCTCGCGCGCGACCGGGTGGTCTGGCGGCGCGCGACCGGCGCCTCGACCGCGAACGGCCTCGCCTACGCGCCCACGCCCGGCCTGCTCGTGGGCGCCTGCATGCACCACGCGCTCGTCCTGTGGGACCCCGCCACGGGCGACGAGGTGGGCCGCGTCTCCGACGTGGGCGCGGCGCTCTACGCCTGCGCCGCGGCGCGGGGGCGCCCGCTCGTCGCGACGTCCTCGACCGACGGGGCGCTCCGCCTGTGGGACGTGGCGCGGCGCGCCTGCGTGCATGCGTGGCGTGACCTGCCGAGCCTGCCGCTCGCGCTCGCCTTCTCGCCCGACGACCGCTGGCTCCTCGTCGGCGGCCGGGGCGGCGACGTGCGCCGCTTCGAGGTCCCGGCGTAGGCCAGGCCGGCGCGAGGGCGCAGGCTCCGGGGGGGCTCGTCGGTCGGCGCTCGCGCGACCGGCCTGAACCCGGGCGCCGCGCGAGACGTCACCCGGGCAGCCCCGCGCGCCGGCGGCGCGGGCGACGCGCTACGCTGCCCCGGGAGCGACCGTGGACCTGGCCCTCACCGTGCGCGACGGGGCGCCCGTGCGCTGCGCCCTCTGCCACGTCCTGCTCGGGGCGACGCGCCACCGCTGCCCCGGCTGCGCCACGCTCCTGCACGTCGACTGCCTCGCGGCCGCGGGCGCCTGCCCGACCCTCGGCTGCCCCACGCTCCCGCACCCGGCCGGGCCGCGCGACCTCGCCCCGGACCTGGCCGACGCGCCGTCCCCGTGGGACGCGCCACGCGCGGCCCGCTGGGCCCCGTGGGCAGGCGTGGCCGCCGGCCTCGTGGCCGCCGTGACGCTCGGGCTCCTCGGGGCCACCGCGGGCGAGGCCGTCTCGGGCGCGCCCTCGGACGCGGCGGCCGCCCTCGAGGCGGCGGCCTCGTCGCACGCGCGCGGGGCGCTCGACGCGGAGCTGACCGCCTTCGCGCGGGCGCGCGGCCGCGCGCCCCGGGACGCGGCCGAGCTCGAGCGCTGGTTCGCGGGCTGGTCCACGCTCCCCCGCGACCTCCACGGCGCGCCCTACCGCCTCGTCGGCGCGGGCCCCGTCGCCGGGCTCGTCTCGTTCGGGCGCGACGGCCGCCCCGGCGGGACCGGCGCCGACGCCGACGTCTCGGCCTGGGCCACGCTGGAGCCCGCCAGGGCCCCCTCGGCGCCGGGGCCGGCGCTCGCCGCGCCCGCCCCCGACGCCCGCGTCGACGATCGCCCGTCCCTCCCGCCGGGCTGACCTCCCGCCGGGCCGAGGTCCGGCGCCCGCGCCGGCGACCGTCCGCCCCCCCCGGGCCTGCGCGCCCTCGCCCGTCCCGGGCGCCCCGATCCGCCCGCGATCGCGGGCGACCGGGGCCGCCTCAGCGGCCCCCTGCGCCCGCGAGCTGGCGGACCCAGCCCGCGAGCTCCTCGGCCACGGCCGGGTCCATGCGCCCCGGCTCGTGGTACTCGGCGCCCGTGCTCGGGCCCGAGACCGCGAAGAACAGGTGGTTGAGCCCGGGGAACACGCACCCGCGCTGCGCGCCGCCCGGGCGCGCCTCGAGCGCGCCGAGGAGCAGGTCGTAGTCGGTGCGGCGGACCTGGCAGTCGGCGGCGCCCTGGAGCACGAGCACGGGCAGGTCGGTCGCGCCGAACAGCGCGACGGGGTCGCGCGCGAGCACGTCGCGCCAGTAGCGGCCCGAGGCGCCCATGACGCTCTCCTCCTCGCGCAGGCGGGCGCCGCGCTCGGCGAGCGGCGCGAGCGCCTCCTTCGCCCGCAGCCGGGCCTCGGCCTCGGAGAGCCCGGTCAGCGTGGCCTGGAACGTGATCTGCTCCTCCATGAGCAGGTCGAGCCGGCGGCCCGGCCCGGCCAGGGTCGCGAG
The DNA here is from genome assembly GCA_024711205.1 of Planctomycetota bacterium. Lineage (GTDB taxonomy): Bacteria > Planctomycetota > J058 > J058 > J058 > JANJTH01. Next base: position 2,967 of record JANJTH010000636.1, read on the forward strand.
CCCGCGCACGGGCGGGGACGCGCGCGCGACCTCCGGCGCCGCCACCGCGCCGAGGCTGTGCCCGGCCACGAACAGCGCGTCGCCGCGCACGTCCGGCTGCGCGCGCAGCCAGGTCAGGGCCGCCGCGGCGTCGTCGATCACCTCGTCGGCGAAGGTCATGGCGAGGAGCGCGGCCCGGGCCTCGGCGCGCGCGCCCTCGCCCTCCGCGCCGTCGCCCGCGGCCCGCAGGCGCTCGACGAGCACGACCGTGCGCCGGTCGTAGCGGAGCGAGGCCACGCCGCGGGCCGCGAGGCCGTGCGCCAGGTCGCGCAGCGGCTTGTTCGCGCCGATCGTCTCGTCGCGGTCCTGCAGCCCCGAGCCGGCGAGCAGGAGCACGACGGGCGGCTTCGCCGGCCCGGGCGCGGGGAGCGTGAGCGTGCCCGGGAGCGGGCAGGCCGGGCCGGGGATCGTCACCGCCCGCTCGACCGCGCCCTCGGGGAGCGCGCCCGCGCGCGCGACGGGCCCCGGCGCGTCGCCCTCGCCCACGGTCCAGCCGTCGCGCAGCGCCTCGAGCCGCTGCGCGGGGACGCGCATCCGGTAGGTCCGCCCGTCCCGCGCGTCCACGTCGAGGTGCACGAGCACGTTGCCGAGCGTGAGCGCCCAGGCCCGCGTCGCGCGGGGACCGCCGGGCCCGTGCGCGACCCCGGGCTCGCCGGGCCGGACGGTCCCCGCGACGCCCGTGAGGCCCTGCGGGACGAGCGCGCGCAGCGCGAGCGGCTCGCGCCGGTCGACGAGGAGCTGGCCGAGCACGTCGTAGTGCGAGCTCATGAGGTTGTCGAGGCAGACCCACGGGCCCTCGCCCTGGACGCGCCGCATCTGGCGGTTCCCCATGATCTGGCCCCGCACGACGAAGTCGTCGCCTTCGGGCACGACCTCGAAGGCGAGCGACTTCGAGTCGAGCCGGTAGGCGAGCGGGCGCCCGGCCGCGTCGACCTCGAGCCGCTGCTCGAAGCGGAACGGCTCGGCCGTGAGCCGCATGACGCCGCGCGACGCGACGACCCACCCGCCGCCCGGGCGCGGCGTGACGGACGCCTCCTCGGTCCCCACCTCGCGGTCGCCGAGGCGCAGCCGCCAGGTCGTCGACGTCACCGCCGCCGCGCCGTCGGCCGGGGGCCCCGCCGGCTCCTGGGCCGCGGCCCCCCCGAGCAGGGCGAGGACGAGCGCGGGGGGGAGCAGGGCGGCGTGGCGCATGGGGTCACCTCGAGGCGCCCAGGATACGCCGGGCGCCGCGGGGCGCTCGTCCAGGATCCGCTCCGCGCTCGGCCCGCGCCGACCTCCCTCCGGGCGGTCGGCCCTGCACGGCCCTCGCCCGTCGCTCAGGCGCGGGCGGCGGGCTCGGACGTCACCGCGGCCCGCGCGGCGGCCGCCGCGCCGTCCGCCGCGACGGGGCCGTCGCCCTCGAGCGCCGCCGCGAACCGGCGCACGACCTCGCCGGCGGGCAGGACGCCGTCGATCCCGCCCACGCTCTGGCCCGCCTGGAGGTAGTCGCGGTAGCCGTCGCCGCGCAGGTTCGCGCGCTTGAGGCTCCAGATCGAGCGCAGGCTGTAGTAGAGGCGCATCCAGTGCTTCGCGCGCCGGTGCTTGAGCAGGCGCCGCGCGAGCGGGCCCGCGCGCGTCCCGGTCGCCTCGACGTAGGGCGTGCGGATCACGGCCACGGGCACGCCCGAGATCCGCTCCGTGAGCACGATGTCCTCGGGGCGCGCGCGCACGATCGCGGCCTTGTAGTCGGCGTGGGCCGTGCACTCGGTCGTCGCGATGAACCGCGTCCCGAGCTGGCAGGCGGCGTAGCCGAGGTCGAGCGCCGCGCGGAAGTCGGCCGGGTCGCCGATCCCGCCCGCGCACACGAGCGGGACGCCCAGGTCGCGCAGCTCGTCGAGGAGCGCCTCGGCCGTCCGCTGCCCGGCGTGCCCGCCGGCGCGCCGGTTCACGCAGATCAGCCCGTCCACGCCGCCCTCGAGCGCCTTCTGCGCCCACCTGCGCTCGGTCACGTCGTGGTAGACGACGCCGCCGGCCCCGTGCACGAGGTCGGTCACCCAGCGCGGGTCGCCGAGCGCGGTCACGAAGAACCGCACGCCCTCCTCGAGCGCGACGCCGACCCACTTGCGCATCCGCTCCTCGTAGATCCGCGAGCTCTTCTCGACGATCGCGTTGAAGCCGATCGGCTTGCCCCCGGCCAGGCGCGAGATCAGGCGCAGGCCCTCGCGCAGGTCGTGCCCGTGGACGAAGGAGAGCGAGATCGGCTGCACGACGCCCACGCCGCCCGCGGCCGAGACGGCCGCGACGAGCTCGGGGTTCGAGCAGGGGTACATCGCCCCGCAGATCAGCGGGACCTCGCAGCCGACGGCGCGGGTGAAGGCGGTCTGCACGGGGGTGCCTCTCTGCGGGCCTGCGCCCGCCGCTACGCGCCGCGCAGGCGCGCGAGCTCGACCGGGTCGTGGGCGCAGAACACGCGGACCTCGCCCGCGCGCTCCCGCGCCAGCGCGCGCAGGCGCTCGATGTTGTGGCGCCGCGCGCGGTCGTCGACCGCGGTCAGGCGCTGGAACAGCTCGAGCCCCGGCGGACAGCGCGGGTCCCGCGGGTCGAGCTGGTCGCGGTGGAAGTAGGCGTCGCCCGCGTGGAGCAGCCAGCCGCCGTCCGCCTCGACCGCGACGCCCGCGTGCCCGCGCGTGTGCCCGGGGAGCGGGATCATGAGGACCCCCGGGGGCAGCCCGCCCGCCTCGCGCACGGCCTCGAACCCGAACCACGGCGCGCCCGCGGGCTCGTGGAGCGCCCAGCGCGGGCGGTGCCCCCAGGTGACCGGCTGGTAGCGCGAGCGCTCGACCCAGGCCCGGCGGGCCAGCGCGGCGTCGTGCTCGCGCGCGAGCACGTGGACCTGCGCGCGCGGGAAGTCGACGAGCCCGCCGGCGTGGTCGAAGTCGAGGTGCGTGAGGACCACGTGGCGGACCTCGTCGGGCGAGAACCCGAGCTGCGCGAGCTGCGTGACCGCGGGCTCGCGCGGGTCGAGCGCGGCCGCGAGCAGGCGCAGGCGCCCCTCCCACATGAGCCCCCGCTGGCCGAGCACGTCGGCCTCGGACAGGCCCGTGTCGACGAGCACGAGCCCGTCGCGCGACTCGACCACGAGCACGTGGCACACGAGCAGCGCGCGCCCGCACACGGGCGCCTCGCCCTGGACGAGCCGGCCCCCGCGCGGGCAGAGCGTGGCGCAGTTCAGGTGGTGGACGCGCACGGCCGGAGTATGCCCGCCGCGCCCGCCGGTCGCCAGCGCCCGGCCCGGCGGGCGCCCGCGCGCGGCAGGCGCACGCCCGGGTCGGCCCCGGGCTACGCCGCCGCGTCGGCCTCCCGGCCCCCCGGCAGCCGGTAGTCGGTCCGGCCGAGCCGCCCCGCCACGACCTCGGGGGTCGGGCGCTGCACGTCCCACACGACCCCGAGCCGCTCGAGGACGCACAGGACGGCGTAGCTCACGTCGACCTGCCACCAGCGGAAGCCCTGCCGCGCCGACGCGGCGAAGTAGTGGTGGTTGTTGTGCCACCCCTCGCCGAGCGTGAGCAGCGCGAGGAGCGCGTTGTTGCGGCTCGTGTCCCTCGTCGCGTAGGTCCGGCTGCCCCAGACGTGCGCGAGCGAATTGATCGTGAACGTGCAGTGCCAGAGGCACACGACGCTCACGAAGCAGGCCCACACGAGCGCGTGGAAGCCGAGCGTCCCGAGCACGAGCGCGCACAGCCCCACGTAGGGGAGCACGTAGTGCCGGTCGAGCCAGCGCAGCTCGGGGTAGCGGGCGAAGTCCTGGATCTTCGCCGTGTCGGTCGCCATGTACTCGCGCGCCATGATCCAGCCGACGTGGGCCCAGAACAGGCCGTGCTGCTTCGGCGAGTGGATGTCGTCGGGGCCGTCCGACTCGCGGTGGTGGCGGCGGTGGTGCGACGCCCACCACAGGACGCCCTTCTGGAGCGTGAGCGTGCCCAGGAGCGCGAGCACGAGCTGGAAGGCCCGGCTCGTCTTGTAGCTCCGGTGCGAGAAGTAGCGGTGGTAGCCGGCCGTGATCCCGAACATGCCGAGCAGGTAGGCGCCGAGCGCGAGGCCCGCGCCCTGCCAGCTCGCGCCCGTGATCGCCAGCATGACGGCCGTCGCGACGTGGAACCCGAGGAACACCGCGTTCGCGACCAGCGTGTAGGGGTCGCGCAGCCGGAGCCGCGTGGCCGGGTGCGCCGCGGGCGGGGGCGTCGGGGGCGAGGCGGTGACGGGCGGCGCGGGCAGGGCGACGGCGGCGGGCGACATGGGCGGGTCCTCCGCGCTCCCTTGTCGGCGCCCCCGGCCTCGGGGGCCCGTGTCGGGACCGTCGAGCGGGTCAAACTTCCGTCACGCTCCGTCACACGCCCGCCCGGGCGCCGCGCCCCGGCCAGGGGCTACACTCGGGGAGACATGCGCCAGGGCGAGATCGTCGGGGGCCGCTACCGCGTCGAGCGTCGGCTCGCCCAGGGCGGCATGAGCGCCGTCTTCGTCGCCACGGACACGAAGTTCGACCGCCCGGTCGCGCTCAAGGTCGCCGTCGCCGAGGCGGCCGACTTCGACGACTTCAAGGCCCGGTTCCGGCGCGAGGCCCTGATCGGCCACATGCTCGGGCAGTTCTCGACCGGGTTCGTGCGCGCGCTCGACTGGGGCGAGGCCGGCGAGCGGACCCTCTACATGGTCATGGACCTCGTGCCGGGCGCGCGCGAGCTCGACCTGATCTCGGGGCCGCGCGAGGTCCGGCTCGAGCGGCTCGCGCGCGCCGCGACGCTCGTCGACGAGGTCCACGCGCTCGGGATCGTGCACCGGGACATCAAGCCGGCGAACTTCCTCGTGTCGGCCGACGGGACGATCCACCTGGCCGACTTCGGGCTCGCGAAGGTGCTCGCCGCCTTCGACGACGAGGACGAGGAGCGCGCGCTGCGCGCCTCGCAGCGCGCCCCCGAGGACGGGCTCGGGCACCTGACGCAGACCGGGCTCGCGCTCGGGACGCCCTACTACATGGCCCCCGAGCAGGCGAGCGCCCGCAACGTCGACCGGCGCGCCGACGTCTACCCGCTCGGCGTCATGCTCTACCTGGGGCTCACGAGCGAGCTCCCGTTCCAGGGCAACCTGCCCGAGCTCCTCGCGGCGCAGCAGCGCGTGCTGGCCGGGATCGACCCCCAGCCGAGCCCGCGCGAGCTCGACGCGAGCGTGCCGGACGAGCTCGACGCGCTGTGCCGGCGGGCCATGCAGCTCGACCCCGCGCGCCGGCTCCCGAGCGTGGCCATGTTCCTCGAGGGGCTCCTCCCGCACGTGTCGCGGGCCGCGCTCGCCCGGCGCGCGACCTCGGTCGGACCGCGCCCGACCATCCGCACGCGCCGGCTCGAGGACCCGCTCCCGCCCCAGCTCGGGCCCCCGCCCGCGGGCGTCCAGGACGCCGGGCAGGCGCGCCCGACGCGCCGCGCCCCGCCGCCGATCCGGACCGAGCGCCACACGCGCGCGCGGCGCGGCGGCCTCGACGCCCCGCGCCCGCCCGTCGAGCAGCCCGCGCTCGAGGCCGTGTTCCTCGACGAGGCGCCGACCCGGCCGCCCGGGCGGTCCGAGGACCGCACGCAGGTCGGGCCCGCGGGCGCGCCCGACCCGGAGCGGGACGCGCCGACGCGGCCCGGACCGGGCGCCGCCTGGCCCCAGGGCGCGCTGAGCCCGCTCGCGGGCGACCCGAGCGCGTTCGTGTGCGACCGCGACGGGTCGATCCTCGTGTGGGTCGAGGCCGGGACCGTGCTCCCCGGCGGCGGGGCCGACCCGACGCGCCGCCGGCTCGCGGTGCCGGGGTTCTACCTGGGGCGCTTCCCGGTCACCTGGGCGCAGTACCTCCACTTCTGCGAGGTCACCGCGCGCGAGGCGCCGCTCCCGCGCTTCCCGGTCGAGGACGACCACCCGGTCCACGGCGTGTCCTGGGACGACGCGCAGGCCTACTGCGCCTGGGCGGGCCTCCGCCTGCCCACGGGGCCCGAGTGGGAGCTCGCCGCCGGCGGGGCCGTGGGCCGGCGCTACCCGTGGGGCGACGAGCCGCCGTCGCCCGAGCGCTGCAACACGAGCGCGCACCCGCGCTGGGGCAAGCAGCGCTCGACGGCGCCCGTCGGCACGCTCCTGGCCGGGGCGACGCCGACGGGGCTCCACGACCTCGCGGGCAACGTCCTCGAGTGGGTCGTCGCGACCGACCCGACGGGCGCGCCGCTGCCGGCGGGCGCGCCGGACGACCCGCGCGAGCTGCGCGGGGGGTCGTTCCTGCTCGACCCGGCGGCCTGCGCCGTGGGCCAGGTCGAGCGGCTCCCGGGGAGCACGCGGCGCGAGGACGTCGGGTTCCGCGTGGCCCGCTCGGGCACGGGCGACCCGGCCCTGGCCGCGCAGACGCGGGCCGAGCCGGTCCGCCCGACGCTCCGGCACAGCCCGACGCGCCCCCACGCGCGCGCGCTCAACGAGGCGCAGCGCCGGCTGCTCCGCGCCGCGGAGGAGGTCCTGCCGTGGTTCGCGGGCCGCGTCCACCGCCAGGGGCGCGAGCTCAAGTTCTTCCACGGCGAGGCGCAGGTCGCGCTCGCGTTCGTCGTCACGGACCCGCTCGCCCGCTACGCCTTCGTCGAGCAGCGGGTCACCTTCGACCCCGGCGCGCTCCCCGACCCCGAGCGGGGCCTCGAGGAGCTCCTGCTCGCCGCGAACGCGGTCGTCCACTACTCGCGCGGGCTGCGCTGCCTGATCGGCGAGGACCGGCTCCGGTTCCGCCGCGAGGTCCTCGTCGACCCGCGCGCCGAGCGCGGGGTCACGACGGACCTCCTGCGCGTCCACGCGGACCGCCTCGTCGCCGAGTGGACGCTCGCGTTCCAGGCGATCCGGCTCGTGCAGCAGGGGAGCCCCTGGCACGCGGCGGCCGGCCTGCTCGGGCCGCGCGCCGCGGGGGACCCGCGGGCGGCGCTCGCGATCGAGACGCGCCTCGTGGGCGAGCTCGAGACCGAGGGGCTCGGGGGCGGGCGCCTGCTCGTGGGCGACCCCGAGGAGCCGCCCGAGCGCCGCGCGACGTTCACCTGCTACGAGGACGAGCTCGTGGGCGAGCTCCTGCTCCAGCCCTGGGCCCCGCCCCTCGACGAGGTCCTGGCCGTCAAGGAGGGCCGCCCGGCCCCGCGCGTGCGCGCGCTCCTCGAGGAGCTGAACGACAAGAGCCGCGCCCGCCCCTTCGCGCTCGCCTGGGACCCCAAGCGGGGGATCGTCGCGCGCGGCCTCCTCGACGGGATCGGCGGGCCGCCCACGGCCGAGGCGATCGGGCGGTTCCTCGAGCTCCTGCGCGAGGCGCGCGACTTCGAGCGCTTCGACTCGCTCCTGTGAGCGGGGGGCAGCCGACCCGCGCCGGGCTTCAGGCCGGACGTGAACGGCGAGGCCCCTGCACGACCGCGGGGGGGCGGCGGACGGGGCGGAGAGGAGGAGAGGAGGAGAGGGAGGGCAAGGGCAAGGGCAAGGGCAAGGGCAAGGGCAAGGGAGGAGGAAGAGACAGGAGGGGGTCGCGCGAGCGGCGACGACGGGAAGGCCGGCGAGGCGCGATGCTCCTGGCCCCTGCGTCGGCGCTCGCGCGCTTCGCTCAGAGCCCTCGAAGACGTCCTCGGCGAAGGCCTGCGCGAAGCCCGCGGCGTCGCCTGCGAGGCGGGAGCAACTCGAGCGCTCCTGGAGGGGCCGTGAGTCGCGACCGACGAAGCAGGCGGCGTCGACGGCGAGCGCGGCCGAGCCGGCGATCTCGTCGAGGTATCTCAGGTCCGGGGCGGGAAGCTGATCGACGAGGCCGTCACGAGGTAGTCCTGGTCCTCGAGCGGCCGCAGGCGCAGGCTCGCGGCGCCGAGCGTCACCGGCAGGTCGCCCGTGAGCGCGGCCCAGGCGCCCGGCTCGACCTCGCGCGTGCCGACGCGCACCGGCCCGTCGAGCGGGCCGAGCAGGAAGGTGCCCGCCTGGTCGTCGACCGCCAGGCGGGCGTGGCGCGCGACGAGCCCGGCCCCGGGCGGGAGCGTGATCGCGTCGCGGTCGGGGTCGGTCCCGAGCGTGACCTCGCCCGCGCCGGCCCACAGGACCGTGATCTGGTGCCCGCAGCCGTCGGTGCGGTCGAGCCGCAGGCCCGGGCCGAGCAGGCGCCCCGCGAGCGCGACGCTCGTGCCCGCGAGGCCCAGCGCGAACCGGGGCGGGAGCGGCGTGGGCTCGCGCGGCGAGAGGCGGCGGCCGTCGAGCGTCGACCCGTAGGTGCTCTTCTGGTCCTCGGCGAGGACGAGCGGCCCGCGCCGGACGAGCCGCACGTGCCGCCGGCTGATCCGGTTGCTGTCGACGCTCTCGATCACCCCGTCGCGGAACGCGCGCAGGATCACGTCGTTGCCGCGCTCCCGGCCGAGCGAGACCTCGTCGACGGCGGGCACGATCATGTGGACGACCCCGCCGCCGAGGCTCGCGGCGGTCGCGCCGGCGCCGGGCTGCAGCATGCAGAGGAGCGGGCGCGGCAGCGCGAGGCCGGCGCGCAGGGGCATGGTCGCGTCGGTCCCGCGCGGGAGCACGACCGTCTTGACCGCCCCGAGCGAGGCGTCGCGGGGGGGCGCGTCGCCGTCGAGCGACCCGGGCGTCGCCGGCGGGAGCGTCAGCGCGACGCCGCGGAGCGTCGGCTCGGGCGCCTGGGGCGGCGGCGGCGGCGGCGGCGGCGGCGGCGGCGCGGGGAGCCCCTCGGCCGTCTCGAACGGCGAGGCCTCGCGCTCGGTCCGGACCGTCGGCGGGGGCACGGGCGGGAGGTCGATCGCGAGCCCGTCGTCCACCGCCGCGGCCGGCGCGGCCCCCGCGGCGACCGGGACGGCCGCGGGCCCCGGGGCGACCGCGGGGCGGGGGGCGGGCGCCACGGGGGCGCCCACGAAGGTCGGCGGGATCGCGGCCAGCCGCGGCCGGGCGTCCGCGAACACGAGCTCGACCTCGTCCTCCTCCACGTCGAACCGGCGCTGCCCGCGGATCTCCTCGGGCATGCGGTCCGCGAACTCCGGCCGGACCGCGAGGCGCATGAGCCGGGCCGTGCCCGCCCCGATGTCGCCGTCCCACGACTCCCGCACCGCGTAGCGCCCGCGCCGCGACCGCCCGCGCTTGGCGGGGACGAGCCCGAGCAGCGCGCCCGCGTCGAAGTCGCGCGCCGTCCCGTCGGCCCGCGCGACGGCGCACAGCGCCGCCACGAGGTCGGTCCCGACGACGCGCGCCGCCTCGGCGGGGACCGACGGGAGGGGCGCGCCCGGCGCGGGGCAGGCGCCCGTGAGCAGCTCGAGCCCGAGCGCGGCGACGGCGTAGGCGTCCGCCCGCGCGCCGCGGACGTCGCCGGGGGCGCGGTAGGGCGCCTCGCGCGCGGCGAGCGGGTCGGCGTCCCCCGCCCCGATCAGCGGGGCCAGGCCCAGGTCGAGGACGACGACGCGCCCGTCGGGCCCGAGGAGCACGCGCCACGGGCTGAGGCGGTCGTGCGTGACGCCGGCGCGGCGCGCGAGCACGAGCGCGTGGAGGACCTCGCGGAGGACCTCGCGCGCGCGGTCGGGCGGCAGCGGGGCCTCGGCCTGGGCGGCCGCGAGCGTGCGGCCCTCGACGTATTCGGCCGCCACGACGAGCGAGCCGTCGGCGTCCCAGCCGAGGTCGAGCGGGCGCGCGACCGCCCCGCCCGCGGCCTCGCGCAGCGCCGCGATCGCCTGCTTGACGGGCGCGAACGCCCGCTCGCGCTCGGGGGTCGCCGCGAGCACGTGCACCTCGACGAGGGCGCCGCCGCCCGCGCCGTCCTCGGCCAGCGACGCCGCCCCCCCGAGGCGCGCCTCGGCGCGGCCGACGACCCGGTAGCGATCGAGCACGAGGACCTCGGACACGGCGCCGCTCCCTCCCGGCCCGGCGTGCAGCCGGCGAGGGCTGACGATACCTGCTCGCCGCGGCCCCGTGCGCGGCGCCGCCCCCGCCGCGCCGGTGTCTGCGGGCCCCCGGGGGACGGGGGCCGGCGGCACCCGGGGCGCGCGAGGCGACGGCGGCCCCCGCGGGCCGCGGAGACGGCGGCACCTCCGCGGGCCGCGGGGACGGCGGCCCGCGGGGGCCGGCATGGGGTGAGGCCCTTGCGGGCGACGGGCCCGGGGCGGCGCCCCCGTGCCTCGTGGCCCCTCGGGAACCGGTGGGCCGCGGGCGGCACCGTAGGATCGCGAGGGGCTCGGCGCGGGCGGCCGCCCGCGGGCCCCCCCGCCCCCTCGGCGTAACCCTGGCCGTGCGCGTGATCGAGCCGTCCGTCGCGATCCTCTTCGCCCTGGTGAGCCTGGCGGCTGGCCCGGCCCTCGCCACGGCGCTCCTGCGCCTGCCGCGCCTCCACGCGGCCCTCGACGGGTTCGTGCTCACCGTGGTCGTCGGGCTGGGGCTGTGCGTGCTCCTCCCCGAGGCCACGGCGACCCTGGGCGCGCCGCTCGCCGTCGGCCTCGCCCTCGCCGGCTTCGTGCTCCCGACGATCGTCGAGCGCGTCATGCGCAGGCACGCGGGGCAGATGACCCCGGTCCTCTGGCTGGCCCTGGGCGGGCTCCTCCTCCACGAGGCGCTCGACGGCGCGGGGATCGCGCTCGGCGCGGGCGCGACCGGGGAGGCCGGGCACGCGCACGGGGCGGGGGCCGCCCACGACCACGGCGGGCACGGCCACGACGGGGCCGTGCTCGCGATCCTCGTCCACCGCCTCCCGGTCGGGGCGCTCGTGTGGTGGTCGGTCGAGCCGGCGCTCGGGCGGCGCGCGGCGTGGGGCCTGATCGGGGCCATGCTCGTCGCGACGGCCGGCGGGTTCGCGCTCGGCGGGCACCTGCTCGAGCTGCCCGGGCCGGCGATCGGCGTCGTGCACGCGCTCCTCGCGGGGGCGCTCGTCCACGTCGTGCTCGACCACGCGCCGCCGGGCCACACCGAGCGGCTGCCGCTGCCGTCCGCGCTCGGCGCGCTGCTCGGCGCGACCGCGCTCGCCGCGACGGTCGACCTCGAGCAGGTCCGCGGCGGCCTCGCGGCGGCGACCGCGACGCTCCACCTCGCGCTCGACGCCGCGCCGGCGCTCCTGCTCGGGTTCGTCGCGGCGGGCCTCCTGCGCCGGGTGCCGGCCGCGTGGCTCGCCCGCCTCATGCGCGGGCGGACGGCCTTCGGCAGCGCGATCCGCGGGGTCGTGTTCGGCCTGCCGCTCCCGCTCTGCTCGTGCGGCGTCGTCCCGGTCTACCGCGCGCTCCTGCGCCAGGGCGTGCCGGTCGGCGCCGCGGCGGCGTTCCTCGTCGCCACGCCGGAGCTCGGCCCCGACACGGTCTTCGTCTCGGTCCCGCTGCTCGGGGTCGAGCTCACGCTCGCCCGCCTCGTCGCCGCCTTCGCGGTGGCGCTCGCGGCCGGGCTCGTGGCGGGGCGGCTCGGCCCCGGCCCGGCCGAGGCGAGCGCGGCCGCGGGCGAGCTCCCGGCGCAGGTCGGCTGGGGCGCCGCGCTCCGCTACGGGCTCGTCGACGTCGTCGACGAGCTCGCGCCCTGGATCCTGGTCGGCCTGCTCGCGGCCGGCCTGATCGAGCCGCTCCTCGCCGACGGCGCGCTGGCGGGGGTGTCGCCGTGGGTCGCGGTCCCGGCCGCGGCCCTCGTCGCGCTCCCGGTCTACGTGTGCGCGTCGGCCGCCACGCCGATCGGGGCCGTGCTGCTCGCCAAGGGCGTGCCCGCGGGGGCCGTCCTCGCCGGGCTCCTGAGCGGCCCCGCCACGAACGTGACGACCTTCGGGGCCCTGCGGACGGCCCACGGCGGCCGCGGGGCCGGGGTCCTGCTGGGCGCGATCCTCGCCGCGTGCGTGCTCGCGGGCTGGGGGGTCGAGGCGGCGCTCGGCGGCGCGCGCGCCGCCGCCGTCGAGCGCCACGCGCACGCGCCCGGAGGCGCCCTCGCCTGGACGTGCTTCGCCGCGCTCGTCGCCCTCTTCGCGGCCTCGCTCCTCCGCGAGGGGCCGCGCGGGTTCCTCCACCGGCTCGGCCTCGGGCACGCGCACGACCACGCCGGCCACGACCACGCCGGCCACGACCACGATCACGGGCCGGCCGTGCCCGTCGGGCGCGCCGCGGGCGGCTGCCACGACGGCTGCGGGTCGGCGAGGGGCGGCGCGGGCTCGTCCCCCGTCGACCCCGCGCCCGCCCCCGCGCCCGGGCCGGGGCCATGAGGCG
>JANJTH010000430.1 GCA_024711205.1 Planctomycetota bacterium
GAGCGCCAGCAGCGCGAGGACGCCCGCGACCGCGAGCCCCGCGAGGACGCGCGTGCGCGCAGGCGAGCGCTCCGCGGGGAGCGTCGCCGCCGCCCGGAGCCCCGTCGTCCGCGCGGAGGGGGCGCGGGCCCGACGCGAGGAGGTGGCGCGCGCGGCCGCCTGCGCCCCGCCGTCGACGGCGCGCAGGCGGGCGCTCGTGCGGGCCCCGGGTCGGACACCCTCCGGCCCCTCGCCCAGGGGGACGCCCTCTCCGGGGCCTCGCGCGACCTCCGCGGCGGCCGCAGGGCCCGTCGTCGCCGGGGCGGACGCAGGGCCCGCCGTCGCCGCGGCGGGCGCGGGGCTCGCTGCCGCCATGGGCTGGGCGCCGGCCCGGAACGCCGCCGAGGCCTCGAACCAGGCCGCCTCCTCGGGCGAGAGCTTTCCGAGCGCCTTCGCGAGCGTGAACAGGCTGGGAACGGGCTGTTGGCCGGAGTCTGCGAGGCGCTGCCGATGCGCGGAGAGGGCCTCCAGCGCCTCCGGCGGCGGATGCGCGGCGTCCTGTGCCAGCGCCAGGAACATTGCGTCTGTCACCATGCTGCGCCACCTCGCGGCGGAGGGTACCTCGCCGGGGGGGCTCGTGCCAGACGACCCTGCGTCGCCCTCGCGGCTGGCACACGTCGGCTCCGCACCCGGCCAGCGCCGCCGCGTGACGCTCACCGGACCGAGGCCAGCTCTCCGGTGCTCGGCCGCTTCGTGGTCCCTGCACCGCCTGCGCCAGGAGGCCCGGCCGGGGGCGCCGCGTGGTCTATGGGGCGCGTTGCACGAGAAGGCGGCCACGCTCGCCGGCGGCCCCCGGTGGCGTTGCCGACTCCACCGTCAGCGAGGCGACCTTCCCCGCGAGCGCCGCGCCCGGGCGCGCGGCCGGCCAGAGGTCGTAGTCGCGCATGGGGTCCTGGGCGTAGCCTGCCGGGTAGGCCGCGAGCCACACGGTCGGGCCGCCCTCGCGCTCGACGACGTTGCCCACGGCGAGGACGACGCCGTCGGGGAGGCGGTGGAGGCCCATCGCGTCGAGCTCGAGGCGCGCGCCCGCGGGCGCGGGGACGACGAGGTCGACCTCGTCGGGGATCGAGCCCTCGAGGCGGCCGCCGCCGGCGACCGCGAGGGCCACGACGTCGGCGCCGGGGTCGACCCGCGTGACCTCGAAGGTGCGGGGCCCGGCCACGAACGCCTCGCCCGCGGCGCACTCGACCTGGTAGCTCAGGTGCCCGAAGCCGACCGCGAGCCGCGCCGTGGGCCGGCCCGCGCGCTCGGCGAAGCCGACCAGGCCGAGCGCGACCTCGGCCGCGGGCCGCAGCACCTCGCCCGTGGCGAGCGTCGCCGGGCGCTCCGCGCCGGGCTGTCCGGCGCCGCCTCCAGGCGTCGGCCCGGTCGCGCCGGCCTCCGCGCCGCCCGGGGCCTGCGACCCGGACGCACCGGGTCCTGCTCCCTTCCCCGGGTCCGCCGCGCCGGGCGCCTCGCCCTCCGCGGCCGGCGCGCCCGGCGGACCCGCAGGCGGCCCCCCGGGCGGCGACGCAGGGCAGCCGCCGAGCGCGGGCACCAGCGCGAGGGCGATCGCGAGCGCGCCCCGCGCGGGGATCGCCCGCGCGCTCGCCGCGGGTGGCCTCCCGCGTCTCAAGGGATCTCGCCCACGTAGACGCGCCCGCCGATCGCCTTGAGGTCCGCGCCGGTCAAGGGCTGGTTCGGGTGCGACGTCTTCCACGGGTTGTACCAGCGGTAGCCCCCGGCCTCGTCGGCCCTCCACAGCGCGTAGGTGTGGTAGCCGATGATCCCGACCTCGCCGCCGCGCGGGCCGGTCTGCTTGTCGACGCCGAAGCACACGGGCCAGCCCTTGGCGTGCGCCTCGCGCAGCACGCGCTCGAGCTCGGCCGCGCTCGTGTCCTTCGTCTCGTAGGTCCGCGTCGGTCTGCCCGTCGCGAAGTTGAACACCGTCGTGGCCCGCCCGGCCCGCATGCGCTCGTAGCCGCCCGCGTTCTGCGCGTAGGCCTTCTCGATCATCGCCGGCCACAGCTCGTGGCGCGTGACCCCGCCCCGCGTCTCGCTGTCGCCGAACGCGGCGAAGGCCGGCGCCGGCGCGCCGTCGCGCGTGCGGTAGGGGAAGCTCGTGTCCATGCGGACGCGCAGGTTCCGCGCGGGGCCGACGTACTTCCGCTCGGCGTTGCGGGCGCGCACGTTGCGCAGGAGCACCGAGTAGTTGCCGCCGCCCTCGTCGCGGATCATGGCCCGGATCGCCTCCGGGCGGGTCCGCGCGAGCGCGATCAGGCCGCCCACGAGGTAGCAGTCGCCGAGCGAGCCCTGCTTCACGTCGTTCGCGTCGATGTCGAGCGGGTCCTCCTCGCCGCGCACGAACGGGACGCCGACGAACAGGTGGTAGCCCTCGGCCGAGGTGTCGTCGAGCTTGGGCCAGGACTCCTCGCCCGGGTCGTCCCCCGGGTTCGCGACGAGGAGCGCGGTCGCCCGGTCGCGCACGCCCAGGGCGTCGCCCGCGACGCCGCGCGCGACCTCCGGGCTCGCCGCGTCGAGCGCGAGCTGGAAGCGGAGCGCGCGGCGCGGGCGGCGCTGGCCGAGCAGGTCGTCGAGCGCGCCCGCGGCCCCCGGCGCCGGCGGGAACGTGGCCAGGACCTGCCGCCCGGCCCAGGTCCCGCGGCCCGACTGCGTCACCTCGCGCCCGTCGGCGAACCGCAGGCGGCGCTCGACCTCGACCCGGCCCTCGCCGAGCTCCCGGAGCCGCAAGGTCCCCGTGAACGGCCCGCGCTCGCGGTCGTGGCCCTCGAGCCAGTACTCGCGCGCGGGGGGCACGCCGGACTCGGCGCGGACCAGGCCGGGGAGGGCCAGGGCGGCCAGGGAAGCGAGGAGCAAGGCCCGGGGTCGCGGCATGACGATCTCCCCTCCGCCCGGTTCTTTGCAAATGGCCAGCCAACGGGCCGGGGCGCCGCAACCCACGCGGCTGCAAAGCCTCGGGGAGCGGGGCCGCCCCCCTCGACTTCGCCTCAGCGCGCCTGCATTTCAGCCGGGGTCCGCGACGGAACCGGTCCGCGCGGCCCGCGCGGCGCCGGGCCCCACCGGGCCTTCCCCCCGCGGGCGCGGGCGGGCATGCTCCGCCCCGACCGTCGGCCCGCGTGGCCGACGCGGAGGGGGACGTTGCCCGAGCCGCCCGAGCCCGCGCCACGCGGGCGCCACCCGCTCCCGCGGCTGCTCGCGCACCTGGGCGGGCGCCGGCGCACGGTCCTGTGGGCGTCCGCCTGCTCGGTCCTGAACAAGGTCCTCGACCTCGCCCCGCCCGTCCTGATCGGCCTCGCGGTCGACGTGGTCGTCGAGCGCGAGACCTCGCTCCTCGCGCGCCTGGGCGTCGAGTCCCCGGGCGCGCAGCTCGCGCTCCTCTGCGCGGCGACGGCCCTGATCTTCGTGCTCGAGTCGCTGTTCGAGTGGCTCTACGCGCTGGCCTGGCGCAACCTGGCCCAGGCGGTCCAGCACGACCTGCGCGGGGCCGCCTGGGAGCACGTGCTCCGGCTCGACCTGGGCTGGCACGAGGACCGGAGCACGGGGCGGCTCCTCAACGTGCTCGTCGACGACGTGAACCAGCTCGAGCGGTTCCTCGACGGCGGCGCCAACGAGCTGCTCCAGGTCGCCACGACCGTCCTCGTGATCGGCGGGGTGTTCCTGTGGGTCGCCCCGCAGGTCGCCGTGCTCGCGATGGCGCCGATCCCCCCGATCCTCCTCGCGTCGCTCGCCTACCAGCGCCGGCTCGCGCCCCGCTACGCGCGCGTCCGCGAGGAGGCCGGGCGGCTGGCCGGGCTGTTCGCGCAGTCGCTCCAGGGGATCGCCGTGATCCACGCCTTCACGGCCGAGCGCCACGAGGCGGACCGCGCGCGGGCCGCGAGCGGTGCCTACCGCGAGGCGAACCGGGGCGCGATCGCGCTCTCGGCCGCCTACACGCCGCTGATCCGCATGGCCGTGCTCGTGGCGTTCCTCGCCGCGCTCGGGGTCGGCGGCGCGCTCACGCTCGACGGGCGCCTGAGCGTCGGCACCTACTCCCTGCTCGTGTTCCTCGTCCAGCGCATGGTCTGGCCGGTCACGCGGCTCGGCGGGACGTTCGACCTCTACCAGCGCGCCATGGCGTCCACGGCGCGGATCCTCGACCTGCTCGACGCGACCCCCGCGGTCCAGGGCGGCGGGCGGGCGCTCGCGCGCCGGGACGTCCGGGGGCACCTGCGCTTCGAGGGCGTGACCTTCGCCTACCCGGGCGGCGCGCCCGTGCTCGACGGCCTCGACCTCGACGTGCCGGCCGGCGCGACGGTGGCCGTCGTGGGGGCCACGGGCGCGGGCAAGACGACGCTCATCAAGCTGCTCCTCCGCTTCCACGACCCGCAGGCCGGCCGGATCACGCTCGACGGCGTCGACCTGCGCGACCTCGACCCGGCCAGCCTGCGCGGCGCGGTCGGCCTCGTCGGGCAGGACCCGTTCCTGTTCGACGGGACGGTCCGCGAGAACGTCCGCTACGGGACGTTCGACGCCGACGACGCCGCGCTCGAGGCCGCCTGCCGGGCTGCCGAGGCGCACGACTTCGTGGCGGCGCTCCCGCGGGGCTACGACACGGTCGTGGGCGAGCGCGGCCAGAAGCTCTCGGGCGGGCAGCGCCAGCGCCTCTCGATCGCCCGGGCCGTGCTCAAGGACCCGCCCGTGCTCGTGCTCGACGAGGCGACCTCGTCGGTCGACAACGAGACCGAGGCGGCGATCCAGCGCTCGCTCGCGCGGATCACGCGCGACCGGACGACGCTCGTGGTCGCGCACCGCCTGTCGACGATCCGCCACGCCGACCGGATCGTCGTGCTCGAGGCCGGCCGGCCGCTCGAGCAGGGGACGCACGAGGCGCTGCTCGCGCGCGACGGCGCCTACGCGGCGCTGTGGCGGGTCCAGACCGGCGAGCGCGCGCCCGGGGCGTGAGGAGCGGCCGCCCGGGCACGCACCTTGCGTGACGGGACCGCCGGGGGGCAAAGTGGGGTCCGCCCGTCGCGCGCGCGCGACGTCGTCACGCCGGGAGGACGCGATGGAGCTGGACCTGGCGAGCCTGCTGCTCTACACGAAGCAGGTCGGCGGGTCCGACCTGCACGTGTCGGCCGGGGCGCCGGTCATGGTCCGCGTCCACGGCGAGATGCGGCGGCTCGAGGCCGCCGAGGGCGGGCCCCCCGTGAGCACGGCGCCCGAGGACGTGCGCGAGCTCGTGTTCGCGCTCCTGACCGAGGAGCAGCGCAAGGCGCTCGAGCTCCAGCGCGAGCTCGACCTCTCGGTGAGCGTGGGCGCGCGGGCCCGCTACCGCGCCAACGTGTTCTTCCAGGAGCGCGGGGTCGGCGCCGTGTTCCGCGTGATCCCGACGCGCGTCCAGACCTGCGAGGAGCTCGACCTCCCGCGGGCCGTCCGCGAGCTCGCCGACCTGCGCGACGGGCTGGCCCTGTTCGTGGGCGCCTCGGGGACCGGGAAGTCGACGACGATGGCCGCGCTCGTCGATCGGATCAACACGACGCGCCGCGGGCACGTGATCACGATCGAGGACCCGATCGAGTTCGTGCACGAGCCCCGGCTGTGCATGGTCTCCCAGCGGGCCGTGGGCCAGCACACGCTGAGCTTCGCGGGCGCGCTCCGCGGCGCCCTGCGCGAGAACCCCGACGTGATCCTCGTGGGGGAGATGCGCGACCACGAGACGATCGCGCTCGCGATCAAGGCGGCCGAGACCGGGCACCTCGTGCTGGCGACGCTCCACACGCCAAACGCGGCGAAGACGGCGGAGCGGATCATCAACGTGTTCCCGCCGGCCGAGCAGGGCCAGGTGCGCGCGCTGCTCGCCGACACGCTCCGGGCGGTCGTGGCGCAGCAGCTCCTCCCGCGCGGCGACGGCCGCGGCCGGGTGGCGGTCCACGAGGTCCTGCTCGCGACGACCGCGGTCCGGGCCATGATCCGCGACGGGAAGTCGCACGAGCTCCAGAGCGCGCTTCAGACCGGCGCGCAGCAGGGCATGCAGACCTTCGAGCAGGCGATCGAGCGGCTCGCGCAGGGCGCCGTGATCGACCGGGACGTGGCCGCGCGGGCGCTCGCCGCGCTGCAGGGACCCGACCAGCGGGTCCGGATGGGGTGACGACGTGGAGGACGCGGACGTCCGCCGTGCGACCGAGCGCCTGGCCTCCGAGCTGCGCCCGCACCCCGAGGAGGCGCCGCTCGACGCGCTCCTCCGTCAGGCCACCGAGGCGGGCGCCACCGACGTGTTCCTGCTCGTCGGCGCGCCGCCGACGATGAACGTCGAGGGGCGCCACCTGCACCTCGGCGCGCGGCCGCTCGCGCACGCGGACCTCGAGCGCCTGGCCGGGCCGCTCCTCCAGGGCGAGCGCGGCGCGCGCTTCGCCGCGCACCCGGACCTCGACCTCGCCTACGGGCGGGGGCGGACCGGGCGCTACCGGCTCAACGTGTTCCGCCAGCGCGGCGAGCTGTCGCTCGTGGCGCGGCGCGTGCGCACGGACGTGCCCTCGCTCGAGGACCTGGGGCTGCCGCCGGCGCTGGCGGAGCTCGCGCTCCAGCCGCGCGGGCTGCTCCTCGTGACCGGGGCCGCGTCCACCGGCAAGTCGACGACGCTCGCGGCCATGCTCGAGCACCGGACGGCGCGGGTGGCCGGGCACGTGGTGACGATCGAGGACCCGATCGAGTTCCTCCACCCGCACCGGCGCGCGCCCGTCACGCAGCGCGAGGTCGGGCTCGACACGGCGAGCTTCCGCGACGCGCTGCGGAGCGCCCTCCGGCAGGCGCCCGACGTGCTCGTCCTGGGCGAGGTCCGCGACCGCGAGACGGCCGAGTCGGCGCTGCGCTTCGCGGACACGGGCCACCTCGTGCTCGCGACGCTGCACGCGACGAACACGGTCCAGGCGCTCGAGCGCCTGGTCACCCTGTTCCCCGCCGACGCGCACGGGCACGTGCGCATGCTCCTCTCGCTCGCGCTCGTGGGCGTCGTCTCGCAGCGGCTCCTCCCGCGGGCCGGCCGGCCGCGCGGGCGCGTGGCGGCCGTGGAGCTGCTCCTGCCCACGCAGCGGATCCGCGACGCCGTGCGGCGCGGGGACTGGCCCGCCGTGGCCCACGCGCTGCGCGAGGGCGGCGGCGCCATGACGCCGTTCGACGAGGCGCTCCACCGGCTCGCGGCCGCGGGCGAGGTCGAGCCCGAGGAGGCGGTGCGCCACGCCGACAGCCCGAGCGACCTCCAGCTCCGGCTCCGGCTCGAGGGGGGCGGGCGCGGGCCGCGGGCCGACAAGCGCACCCTGCGCCTCGTGTAGCGGCCCCTGGCCGGACCGCCGCCGGGGCGCCATGCTGGCCGCCATGGCGACGGTGTTCGTGCTCCACGGCCTCGGCCGGTCCCCCATGGCCATGCTCCCGCTCGTGTGGGCGCTCCGGCGGGCAGGGCACGCCCCGGTGAACCTGGGCTACGTGGCCGCTCGGCGCTCGATCGAGGCCACGGCCGCGCGGCTCGCGGCGCGGATCGCGCGCCTCCGCGCGGAGGCCGGCGCGGCCGGCGACGGCGGGCCGGTCGCCTTCGTCACGCAGAGCCTGGGCGGGCTCCTCGCGCGCCAGCTCCTCGCGTCGTGGCCGGCGCCCCCGCCCGGCGAGGTCGTGCGCCTCGTGCAGCTCGCGCCGCCGAACCAGGGCGCGCGGCTCGCGGACGTGGTCCGCGGGTCCGTGGCGCCCGCGCGCTGGGTGCTCGGGCGGGCCCTCGAGGACCTGGGGACGCACGCGGGCGCGCCGCGCCACGGGCTGCCGCCGCTCCCGCCCTGGGTCGAGGCCGGCGTCGTCGCGGGGGGGACCGGGGGCGCGCGCGGGTTCGGGCGCTGGCTCGAGGACGACAACGACGGCGTCGTGCGCGTGGCCGAGACGTGGCTGCCCGAGGCGCGCGACTGGATCCTGCTCCCCCGGCTCCACACCTTCGTGATGAACGCCCGCGACGCGCAGGCGAACGCGCTCCGGTTCCTCGAGGCCGGCCGGTTCCTCGACGACGCGCCGCGCCTGGCCCGCGAGCCGGACGGGCGCGTGCGGCTCGTGGCCCCCGCGGCGGCCCCGGCAGCGCAGCCCGCCCCGGGCTGAGCGGGCTGCAGGATCCGCAGGGCGGGCTGCCGGTCCCGCACGCCCGGGCGCGCGCTCGCGCCGGCGCGGGGCGAGTCGGTGGCCGCGCGCGGGGACGTGCCAGCGGGTTGTGGCTGCCGACGGGCCCTCGCGGGCCGCGGTCCTCCGCGTGCTCGAACCGCGCGCGGAAGACCCCGGAAGGAGCCGCCCGTGCCGACCCCTGCCCCCGCGCCCGCAGCCCCCGCCCGCCGTCCCCGCCTCCCAAGCCGCGCGGGGGCGGCGCTCGCCCTCGTCGCAGCGGTCGTCGCGGCCGGGGAGGCGCGGGCCGACCAGATCTGGCTCACGAACGGGCGCTCGATCGAGGGCAAGGTCGTCCTGCGCGATGCCGAGCGGGTCGTCGTGCGGGGGCGCTACGGCGAGATGACCCTGCGGGCGCGCGACGTCGACCGGGTCGTCGCCGCGCCGACGCTCGAGGACCTCTACGAGCGCGAGGCGGGCCTCGTCGAGTGGACCGACCCCGACGACGTCGAGCGCCTCGCCGCCTGGTGCCGCGAGCGCGGGATGCTCGCGCTCGCGGGCGAGCACGCGGCGAAGGCCGAGGCGCTGCGCGCGGCGATCGCCGAGGCGCGGCGGCGCGCCGAGGAGGCGGCCCGCGCGCTCGTGCTCCGGACGCGCCGCGAGGGCGTCGATGAGGGCGACCCCGACGGGCTCCTGCGCCACGCGCGCTGGGCGGCGGACCAGGGCTACCCGCGGGCGGTCGTCGACGAGGCGCGCGCCGCGGCGCTGCGGGCGCGCAGGGCCGCCGCGCCGGTCGACGACGCCGAGGCGCTGTACCGGGCGGCGCAGTGGGCCGAGGCCCAAGGCTACCCGGCGGCGGACGTCGACGCGGTCCTCGGCCAGGCGCTCCTCGCCGCGCCCGAGCACGCGCGCGCCCGCGTGGCGAGCGAGCTCCGCGCGCTCCAGGCCGACGGACGGCGTGACCGGCAGGCCGCCGCGCAGGAGCGCACGAGCGCCGAGGCCGAGCACGTCCGGGCCCGTCGCACGCGCGAGGCGGCGGAGGCCCGCCGGCGCGAGGTCGAGGCCGAGTCGGACCGCGTGGCCGCGCGCGAGCGCGACGTGGAGCGGCTCGAGCGCTCGGTCGCGGCGCGCGAGCGCGAGGTCGGCGGCCTCCTGGCGCGGGCGCGCGCCGAGCAGGCCGAGGCCGCGCAGGCGCTCGCGC
>JANJTH010000691.1 GCA_024711205.1 Planctomycetota bacterium
CCTCGAGCGCCCGCGCGACGGCGCCCTGCCGCGCGCGCGCGGCGGTCAGCTCGTCCGTCCGCCCGGGGCCGGCCTCGGCCTCGCCGGCCTCGAGCGCGACCAGCCGCTCCTGCGCGAGGTCGAGCCGACCCGCCGCGGTGAGCCGCTCGACCTCGTCGAGCGCCCGCTCGAGCCCGGCCGCGCGCGCGCGCTCCGCGTCGCGGCGGGCCGTCGTGACGAGGGCGACGGCGCCCGCGGCCAGCGCGACCGAGAGCGCCGCGGCGCCGCCGAGCGCGAGGACGAGCGCGCGGCTGCGCCGGGCGCTGGCACGCTCGCCCGACGTGTCCGACGCGCTCGTCACGAGGTCGGGCGTCCGGGGCGCCTTCGGGGCCGCCGCCCGCGCGCGGCGCAGGTCGCTCAGGAGCTCGCCCCCGTGCGGCTGGCGGTCGCCCGGCTTGCGGGCCAGCGCGCGGAGCACGACGCGCTCGAGCTCGGGCCACACGGCCGGGTTCTTGGCCGAGGGCGGGACGACCGCGGCCGAGAGGAGCTTCGCGCACACCTCGGGCGTCGTCTTGCCGTCGTGGGGCGGGCGCCCCGTGAGCGCCTCGTAGAGCACGGCGCCGAGCCCGTAGACGTCGGACCAGGGGCCGGGCTTGCCGATCGCCGGGCTCGCCTGCTCCGGCGCCATGTAGTAGGGCGTCCCGATCAGCTCGCCCGTGCGCGTCAGCTTCTCGGGCGCGAGCGCGAGCCGCGACAGGCCGAAGTCGCCGAGCCGCGCCGTCCCGTCCTTGGCCACGAACACGTTCTCGGGCTTCACGTCGCGGTGGAGCACCCCGCGCGCGTGCGCGTGCGCGAGCGCGCCCGCGACCTGCTCGAGCACGTCGAGGCGCGCCTCGAGCGGGAGCCCCTCGCGGAGCGCCTGCGCGAGGCTCACGCCCTCGACGAGCTCCATGGCGAACCAGGGCGCCCCCTGCGCCGTCTCGCCGGCGCTGTGGACGCGCACGATCCCGGGGTGCCCGTCGACGCGCGCGAGGTGCTCCATCTCGCGCTGGAACCGGCGCGCGGCGCCCTTGTCGGCCACGAGCTCGCGCGGGAGCACCTTCAGGGCGTGCCGGTGCCCGAGCTCGGGGTGCTCGGCGAGGTAGACGACGCCCATGGCGCCGCGGCCCAGCTCGCGCACGATCACGTACGGCCCGCAGCGGTCGCCCGGCTTCACGCCGCGCAGTATCGCCCGCCCGGACCCGGCCTGCGCGCGGCCCCGCGCCTCGCCTCGGGGCCCGGCGGCCCGCGGGCCGCGCTGGTATCTTCGCGCGCCGGCCCGCACCCGCGGAGGAGTCCCCATGCGCTCGTCCCCACGCCTCGGCGTCCGTCCCGGCCTCGGCCTCCTCGCGGCCTGGCTCGCGCTCGCGCTCGCGGGCTGCCCCGATCCGCCGCCGCCGCCGCCGCCGCCGCCCGTCCAGACGGGCCAGGGCGGGGCCGGGGGCGGCCAGCAGGGCGGCGGCGGCCAGCAGGGCGGCGGTGATCAGGGCGGCGGCGACCAGGGCGGCGCGGGCGGCGGGGCCGCGGACGACGGGCCGCCGCCGGCCCCGTGGGCGCTCGTGCCCGAGGCGGCGCGCACCGAGGAGGCGATCTACCCCATGCTGATCGCGGCGTCCGAGTGGCCCGACCCGCGCGGCCTGCGCGACCTGGGCAAGGTGCCCGCGGACAAGCGGCCGAAGCCCGAGGAGCTGCGGCTCCTCGAGCAGCTCACGCGCGCGATCGTGGCCGAGCGGCTCCAGCCGACCGACTTCCAGGCCGCGTGCGGCGTCGACGCGCAGGGCCGGACGTTCGTGAAGCTCGGGCGCGGCAAGACGCAGGGCTCGGCCTCGGTCGAGGTCCGCCGGCGCGCCGAGGACAAGCGCTTCGACTTCCCCGTCTACGCGCTCGCGCTCGACGACCCCGCCCCGGGCGAGCAGACGCTCGCGCGCCTGATCGAGCGCGTCGAGAAGGTGCTCGTGCCCGGGCTCGGCGACGAGATGCGCCGCGAGGTCGGCGGCAAGCGCCCGCACGCGCTCGAGGCGCACCCGCAGCGGAAGGGGGCGGACGGCGTGGCGGCCATGGCCATGCTCGACCGCAACGGGTTCGGGCAGCAGTTCCCCTACCTCTATGCGCACGGGACGGAGAAGCACCTGCTCGTGCTCTTGCAGGAGATCCCGTTCATGAGCATGGACGGCAAGCAGTAGGCGGGGGGAGGCCCGCAACAGGCCAAGGAGGCCCGCACCCCGCGGAGCTCTTCCCGTTCCCGTTCCCGTTCCCGTTCCCGCGGTCGTGCAGGGCCCCCCTCTTCCCTTGCCCTTGCCCTTGCCCTTGCCCTTGCCCTCCCTCTTCTCTTCCCTTCCTCCCTCTTCTCCCCCCTTCTTCTTCCCCCTCTTCCCCCTCCCCCTCTTCCCCCTCCCCCTCCTCCTCCTCCCCCCCAAGCCCCACGGATTTTCCCTTTCCGTCCCCGGCCCCTCGCGCGAATGAAGGGTGTGGGCAGAGCGCGCGGCGCCGCCCGGGGGGTCGGGCATGGGGACGACGACGGCGAGGACGCCGCGGCCGGCGCGGGCGCGCGACGGCGCGGCTTCCGAAGGAGGCCCCGGCATGGCCGAGCGAGCAGCCCCGCGGCCCGCGCCTCCTCCCTCCGCCTCCGCCTCCACCACCTCCTCCCCCCCTGACGCCGTCGACGACCAGGCCCTCCTGGCGCGCGCGCGGCGCGGCGACGGCGAGGCCATGGGGCTCCTCTACGACCGGCGGGCCCGGGACGTCGAGCGGTTCCTGGCGGGGCTCCGGCTCGGGCTGCCCGCGGCCGAGCTCCAGGACGCGGTGCAGGAGACGTTCCTGCGCCTGCTCGGCCGGCTAGACGTCGTGGACCCCGACCGCCCCGTCCGGCCGTTCCTGCTCGGGATCGCGCGGCACGTCGCGCTCGACCTCCAGCGCCGGCGCGCGAGCGGGCCGGCGACGGGCGACGCGGCGCCCGACGAGCGCGCGCCCTCCGACGAGGGGCCGATCGGGCAGGCCGACGCGCGCGAGGAGCGCGCGCTCGTGCACGAGGCGCTCGGCGCGCTCGAGCCCGAGGACCGGCTCCTGCTCGTGCTGCGGCACGTCAACGGCCTGACCATGCAGGAGCTCTCGGACGCGATCGACCGCTCCGTCCCGACCGCGCGCGCGCGCCTGCGCGCCGCGGCCGCCCGCTTCGCCCGCGAGCTCGCGCGCCGCGGGATCCCGCCCCGCGAGGAGGTGCTGTCGTGACCGGTGACGCGCAGAGCGACCTCGACGGCGACTTCGAGGCAGACGCGCAGGCCGACGGCGACCTGCTGCTCCTCGCGCTCGGGCCGCAGGAAGACCCCGCGCTCGCAGGCCCGGACGCCGAGGCGGCCGCCGCGCGCGCCGTGGCCGCGCCGGCGCGCCTCGCGCGCCTGCGTCGCGCGCTCGACCACCTCGAGCCCGCGGCGGACGAGCTGCCCGCGGCCGCGGCGCCGGCCGCGGACGGAGCGCCGGACGCCGGGGCGCCCCCGGC
>JANJTH010000700.1 GCA_024711205.1 Planctomycetota bacterium
TCGCGCTCGCCGCCCGCCTCGCCCCGGGCTGGCCCTCGGTCACGCTCGCGCGCGCCGCGCTCGAGGTCGAGCGCCTCGCCCGCACGGGGCGCCCTGCGCACGCGGTCGCGGCCGAGGGCCTCCTCCGCGAGGCGGCCGCCGACCCGACGGCCCGCCGCCGGGCCAGGGCCATCGTCGAGCGCTACGGGCCCCGCCTCGGCGCGTCCCTCGACGCGCTGCGCGCGGCGGCGGCCGGGGGGCCGCCACCCCCCGGGGGCTGACGCACCAAACGGATTGTGCGTCAACGACTTGGACGCTAGGCTAGGGGCCCTCCGGGCGCCGTGGGCCGCGACGAGGACCCTCCGTGGACGAGTTCCTCCAGAAGATGCAGGAAGACCAGCGGCGGATGCGCCGCTTCCTGCGCGCGCGCGGCCCGCGCTTCAAGCAGATGGGCGAGGCCCTCGCGGCCACGCGCCACCTGGGCTCGCGCGTGTTCGTGGTCTGCGAGCCGCCGCTCGACGCGCTCGCGGTCGTGCTCGCCGAGGACTACCTGACCCACCTGCCCGCGCTGCCCGTGGACCTGACGCGCCCGGCCCCCGGCTCGGTCGACCCCGACCAGAGCGGCGAGGTCGTGACGGGGCGGGCCGCGGCGGCGCGCCAGGTCGGGCGGCACCTGCACGCCGGCGACATCGTGCTCGCCTTCCTCGCGGATGGCGCCGACCGCGAGACGCGGATGGTCCTCGAGTCGGCGCGCGCCAAGCGGATCACGGCGCTCGTGATCTCCGGGATGCGCCTCGACGCGATGGTGAAGCGGCTCGCCACGGTGCGGGTCAGCCTCCCGTCCGAGGGGGTCAAGACGCTCTGCGAGGCGAGCTTCGTGTGCGCGCGGATCCTCGGCCGCATCTCGCGCGCGACCTGGCGCGAGGCGGGCGACGTCGAGGAGGAGCACCTCGTGCAGGCGACCTGCGACACCTGCACGGAGCGCGTGTTCTTCGAGGAGCGGCAGCGCGGGCGGCAGGCGACCTGCCCGCTCTGCCAGAACCGCACCCGCGTGCCGAAGGACGCCGGGCGCCGCGCGACGATCCACATCGCGCCCCCCCAGGTGGAGGGCGGGGGCCGACGGCGCAAGAGCCGGCGCCTGAAGCCGTCGGTCCTCGAGGTCCCGGTCCTCGCCGCGGGCGACGGCGACGACGAGGTGCCGGCCGAGTCGCCGCGCCCGCCGAGCGCGAGCGAGCGCGACGACGACCCCGAGACCGTGGGGAGCGAGGTCCCGTCCGGCAGCCGCGACAAGACGCGGAGCCGCGGGCAGCGCGGCTCGAGCCGCGACCGCGTGCGCCCTTCGAGCCGCGCCGAGGAGCCGCGCCGCACGCCCTCGGCGACGCCCCCGCCGCAGCTCGAGGCCCCGGTCGGCCTCGTCTCGCACGACGCCCCGGCCGGGGGCCCGCAGCCGGAGCTCGGCTCCGACTTCCTCGTCGGCTCGGACGTCGGCGCGGCGCCGCTCGCCGCCGGCCCGCGCGGCCGGGCCGGGGCCGCGGCCGGGACGACGACGGCGAGCGCCGACCCGTACGCGCTCGAGGACGCGTTCCTCGCGGACCTCGAGATGCCGGGGGGCGGCGCCGGCGCCAGCTCGGCCTCGAGCATCGAGGGCGAGTCCCGGCGGCTCGTGTCGGCCCGGTTCACGGCGGCCGAGTGCCGGGTGCGCTGGGGCCGCGGCGGCTGGCCCGACGAGTCGAGCCCGCCGCACGAGCTGATCGGCCTGACCTCGGCCCGGCTCGAGTTCTTCCTCGACCCCGACGACGAGGCGGGCTCGACGCTCCAGAAGGGCGACGAGCTGTGGCTGCGGATCGAGATCCCCGCCTTCGTGGAGCCCGTGCTCGTGCGCGGTCAGCTCATGACGATCTCGGGCACCTCCGGCGGCGGCCGCCGCGGGGCGCGCGCCGAGCTCGAGTTCCAGGACCCCGACCCGAGCGTCCGCCGCAAGCTGACGCGGGCCTCCGAGAGCATGGGCGCGCCGGCCTGACGGCCGGCCGCGCCGAGGGAGTATCGCCTTGTCCGAGCCGACGAAGGAGGAGCTGCTGTTCGGGCGGATCGCGCTCCACAACAAGCTCATCACCGAGGACCAGTTCAAGGAGGCCCTCGCGCTGCGGCGCCGCCGGACCGACGTGAACCACGACTTCGGGCGGCTGCTCAAGGCGCGCGGGTTCATCGACGACAAGGGCTACCGCTCCGTCCGCAAGGCGCAGGAGAAGGCCCTCATGGGCAAGGGCGTCTCCGAGGAGGCGGCGCGGTTCCTGGCCCGCGGCATGACGGCCGACGGCAACCTGCCCCCCGGGGAGGAGGCCGCGCCGGCGCCGGCCCCCCGGCGGCCGACCGCCAACCTCGGCCCGGCGCTCGCGGAGGCCGAGGCGGAGGACGAGGTCGAGGAGGTCGAGGAGGTCGAGGAGGTCGCGGAGGCCCGCGACGTGGAGGAGTTCGAGCCCGAGCCCGAGCCCGAGCCGGCGGCGCCCGCCCCGCGCCACGGCGGCGGCCAGGCCGACGAGCGCGTCGCCGCCGAGCCCCGCCGCCTGGCGCGGCGCCCGAGCGACCCCGCCGCGAAGAAGACGATGTCCTCCCTGCTCAAGAAGGCGCGCGAGTCCGGCGCCTCCGACCTGCACCTCTCGTGCGGGGCGAAGCCGTTCCTCCGGCTCAACGGGCACATCAACTACCTGAACATGCCGGAGATCACGCCGGAGCAGGGCGAGGCCTGGGCGGCCGCCTACGTGAGCGACGAGGTCTGGGACCAGTTCACGCGCACGAACGACTGGGACGGCTCGCTCGACGTCCCCGAGGGGCGCTTCCGCGCGAACATCCTGCGCAACCGGCGCGGCGTCTCGTCGGTCTACCGGGTGATCAAGACGAAGATCCCGACGCTCGCCGAGCTCGGGCTGCCCGAGAACCTCGACCGGTTCACGACCTTCCACCAGGGCCTCGTGCTCGTGACGGGCGCGACGGGCTCGGGGAAGTCCTCGACCCTCGCGGCGCTGCTCGACCTGGTGAACCAGAACCGCAAGGACCACATCATCACGATGGAGGACCCGATCGAATACGTGTTCGTGGGCAAGGGCTGCAACGTGACGCAGCGCCAGATCGAGGTCCACACGAAGTCGTGGGGCAACGCGCTGCGCGCGTCGCTGCGCGAGGACCCCGACGTGATCATGATCGGCGAGATGCGCGACCTCGACACGGTGCGCCTCGCGATCACGGCCTCGGAGACGGGCCACCTGGTGTTCGGGACGCTCCACACGACGAGCGCGACGCGCACGATCGACCGGCTCCTCGACGTGTTCCCGCCGGGCGAGCAGAGCCAGATCCGGGCCATGGTCTCGGAGTCGCTCAAGGGCGTGATCTCGCAGCGCCTCCTGCCCACGGCCGACGGCAAGGGCCGCGTCGCCGCGATCGAGGTCCTGTGCTGGACGCCGGCCGTCGCGAACCTGATCCGCGAGGGCGCGACCTACAAGCTGCACTCGGTGCTCCAGACCGGGCGCAAGCTGGGCATGACGCTCATGGACGAGTCGATCAAGGCGCTGCTCGACGCGGGGAAGATCACGAAGGAGGTCGCCCGCTCGACCGCCACGAACCCGAAGCTGTTCCAGTAGCGCCCGCGGCCCGCGTCCGCGCCGCGACCCACGATGGCCTTCGCCTACCTGCTCCCCGGGTTCGTCCTGCTCGTCCTGGGCGCCGAGGTCCTCGTGCGCGGGGCCGCGCGCCTGGCCGCGCTGCTCGGGATCACGCCGCTCGTGATCGGGCTGACGGTCGTGGCCTTCGGCACGAGCGCGCCCGAGACGGCGGTCAGCATCCAGGCCGCGTTCACGGGCAAGGGGGACCTCGCGCTCGGCAACGTGCTCGGGAGCAACGTCGCGAACGTGCTCCTGATCCTGGGCGCGACCGCGCTCGTCACGCCGCTCGTCGTCTCGCGGCAGCTCATCCGCCTCGACGTGCCGCTCATGGTGGTGGCGAGCCTCCTCGTCTACGGGCTGGCCTGGGACGGCGCGCTCGGCCGGGCCGAGGGGGCGCTCCTGTTCGCGAGCGTGGTCGCCTACACCGGCTTCCAGGTCGTGACGAGCCGCCGCCAGGGAGCCGCCGCCGCCGCGGCCGCCCCCACCCCCGGCGGGGCGCCGGACGAGTTCGAGCGCGAGTTCGGGCCGCGCGGCGGCGGGGGACGCGTCGCGCTGACCTCCGGCGGGCTCGTCCTGCTCGGGCTGGCCCTGCTCGTGGGCGGCTCGCAGCTCCTCGTCGAGGGCGCCGTGATGCTCGCCCGCGCGCTCGGGCTGAGCGAGCTCGTGATCGGGCTCACGGTCGTCGCGGTGGGGACATCGCTCCCGGAGCTCGCGACCTCGCTGCTCGCGGCCTCGCGCGGGGAGCGCGACATCGCGGTCGGCAACGTCGTGGGGAGCAACATCTTCAACCTGCTGTGCGTGCTCGGCCTGGGCGCGCTCGCCTCGCCCGCGCCGATCGGCGTGGCGGCCAGCGCGCTCGCGTTCGACTTCCCCGTGATGTGCGCGGTCGCGCTGGCCTGCCTGCCGATCTTCTTCACCGGCTACGGGATCGACCGCTGGGAGGGCGCGCTGTTCCTCGGCTACTACGCGGCCTACACGACCTACCTCGTGCTCGCGAGCACGGGCAAGCCGTTCGCCCAGGTGTTCGGCCACGCGATGCTCGGCTACGTGGTGCCGCTCACCGCGATCACGCTCGCCGTGATCGCGGCGCGCGCCTGGCGCAGGCAGACCTGAGACCCCGCGGCGCGCGCGAGGTCACGCGCCGCGCCAGCGGAGGCTGACGGTCGCCTCGCGCCGGGGCGAGGGCGCCGCTGCGCGGCACCGGGCGGGTGACCTCGCGCGGCACCCGGCGGGGACGTCGCGTGCCCCGGTCGCGCCACGCGGGGCCCGGGCGGCGTCGCCCCGCTTGGCCTCGTCGTTGCACTGGCGGCCGCGGTCGCGGCGAGGCCCTCGAGCGAGGGGCCTCGACGGAGCCGCGCCGACCGCACGCCGTCCGCGCCCGCCCGGCCCCCCCGCGAGGGGGGCGCGGGGCCGGGGGAGGTCCGCCCATGCCCGCGTTGCTCATCCTGATCGCGCTCTGCACCGTCCCGCTCGCGCTCGAGGACCTCCAGCGCGCCGAGGTCCGCGACCTCGTGGCCCGCGCCGCCGGGCTCGTCGTGGGCTGGCTCGTCCTGGAGCGGGCGGCCGGGCTCCTGCGCGTGGCCCTCGAGCACCGGCGCTACCGGCGCCGGCTCGAGCGGATCCACGCCTTCGCCCGGGCGATCCCCGCCGGGGTCGTCGAGGGGCGGGGCGCCTTCGGGGGGAGCGCGATGGTGGTGACCGGGCGGCTCGACGGGATGCCCCTCCGGCTCCTGGTCCGCGCGGGCGGCGTGCAGCCGGCGCTCCAGCTCGAGCTGTGGGCCTGGAACGCGCTCATGGAGCTCGAGGTGACCCGCGCGGGGCAGCTCGCGCGGGAGCTCGAGGGTGCGCACGCGTCGCTCCCCGCGGGCCGCGCCGCGCGCGCGCTCGAGCTGGACCGGGCGGTCTCGCTCCTGTTCGAGCGCCACGGCGCGCGCTGGGTCACGCTCCGCGCGGGCGCCCTCCGGTTCGAGGCGCCGTTCGCCGAGGCCGCGCTCGCGCCGGCGGCGCTCGAGGCGGCGTTCCGGCTCCTGGCCCAGATCGCGCGCCTCGTGGGCCGCCAGGAGGTCGAGGTCCGGTGCGTCGCGGGCCGCGCGTTCGCGCTCGCGGGGGGCGGCGCGCGGCTCCGCTGCCCGTACTGCAAGGACGACCTCGACCCGGCCGGCCTCGACGTCGCCGCGTGCGACGTGTGCCGGACGGCCCACCACGCGGACTGCCTGGCCGAGGGCGGCGGCTGCACGGTCCTCGGCTGCACGGCGGCGCCGACGGGCCGCGGGCGGGTCACCGCCGCGCTGGATCGGGGCGCGCGCAGGGTCGGCTGACCCCGCGCGCGCGTCAGCCCGCCGCGGCCCGGATCGCCGCGAGCAGCCCGCGGGCGCAGAGGGTCAGCCCCTCGTGCGCGAGGTCGGGCGCGTCGAAGCGCAGCGGGTCGCCGCGGCCGCACGCGGCCTCGCCGCCGGCCGCGAGCACGAGGGCGGCGGGCGCGACGCTGTCCCAGTAGCGCGTCCGTCCGCCGATCCGGCGCGAGAGGTCGGCCTCGCCGGCGGCGATCCGCACGCCCTTGAGGCCCATGCTCCCGAGCGGCGTCCGGCGGACGATCCCGACCCGCTCGGCCCAGGCGGCGCGGCGCGGCGAGTCGCGGAACCGGCTCCGGAGCTCGTGCGCGCCCGCGAGCGAGGACCGCGCGGCCGCGCGGATCGGCCGCCTCGTGGTCGGGTCCCGCCCCGCCTCGACCCAGGCCCCGGCGCCGACCGCGCCGAGCCAGGTCCGGTCGACGGACGGGTCGTGGATCGCGCCCACCACGGGGCGGCCGCCCGCCACGAGGCCGACCATCACGCAGAACTCGGGCAGCCCGGCCACGAACTCCCGCGTCCCGTCGATCGGGTCGACGAACCAGATCCGCGGGGCGGCCGCCCAGCCGGGCGGCGGGGGCGCCTCCTCGCTCACGACCAGGTCGCCGGGCGCGAGCGCGGCGAGCGCCGCGAGCGCCGCGTCGCTCGCCGCGCGGTCCGCCTCGGTCACGGGCGAGCCGTCGCCCTTCGCGTCGGCCACGCGCGGGCGCCCGCCCGCGCACCACGGCGCCAGCGCCGCGCTCGCCGCCAGGCAGGCCGCCCGCGCCCGCTCCTGGTCCGCGAGGTCCCCTTGCCCGGCGGGCGCCGGCCCGGTGGCCGGTGGGCCGCCGGCGCCCCCGTCCGTCACGCCGCGGCGCCGGCGACCGGGGCGCCCGCCGCCGCCGTGACGGCGGGCCGGCGCTCGATCGCGGCGCCCGCCGGCGGGTCGATCCACTGCCGCAGCCAGGTCTCGAGCATGAGGAGCGGGAACAGCGCGTTGACGTGGTTGCGCGCCCCGCCCACGTGCTCGTCGATCAGGCGCCGGAGCCCGGCCTCGTCGATGAGCCCGCGCGCGACGACGCGCGGCGCGTCGAGCAGGCGCTCCTCGAGGAGCCCCCGCACGCCGCCGCGGAACCACGCCTCGATCGGGACGCCGAACCCGGCCTTGGGCCGGGTCAGGATCTCGGGGGGCAGGCGGTGGCCGGCCGCGCGCTTGAGCGCGAGCTTCGTGTCGAGCCGGCGCATCTTGAGCCGGTACGGGAGCACCGCGACCCGCTCGGCGAGGACGTGGTCGAGGAGCGGGCAGCGGGTCTCGAGCCCGTAGGCCATGCTCGCCACGTCGACCTTCACGAGGATGTCGTCGGGCAGGTACGTCGTCACGTCGGCGTGCGCGCAGCGCTCGGCCGGGGCCTCGCCCGGCGAGGCCGCGATGAGGCGCCGCACGAGGTCGGCCGAGTCGCGCGTCCCCACGAGCGAGCGGAGCGCGGGGCCGGCCAGCTCGGCCTTGAGCGCGCGCCCGAGCAGCTCGATCCGCGTCAGGTACCGGTCCGCGAGCGGGAGGTCGCCGAGCCAGCGCCCGTGCGCGAGCTCGCCGCCGATCGTCCGCAGCCACGGGACCTGGTGGAGCAGGTGGATCAGGTAGCGGTCGTAGGCGGCCCGCCGGACGAAGCCCGGGGCGCCGCGCAGCCGCTCGTCGAGGTGCGTCCCCACGTAGCGCCGGTAGCCCACGAACAGCTCGTCGCCGCCGTCGCCCGAGAGCGCGACGGTCACGCGC
Organism: Planctomycetota bacterium; assembly: GCA_024711205.1. GTDB lineage: Bacteria > Planctomycetota > J058 > J058 > J058 > JANJTH01. Next base: position 7,737 of record JANJTH010000700.1, read on the forward strand.
TGCCGGGCGAGCTTCGAGACGGCGAAGGTCGGCAGGCACGAGGAGTCGGCGAAGGGCTCGCCGTAGTGCCAGGCGATCCGGTCCAGGTCGACCACGCCGTCGGGGCGGAGCACGAGCGTCTCGTGCGCGGTCCCGAGCTTGCGCGCGACCAGGTCGGCGTAGGCCCGCTCGTCCCAGGCCGGCTCGTCGAACCCGATCGAGAAGGTCCGCACGCGCGGGCCCCCGGGCGGGGTCACGGCGCACATGCTCGCGACGACGCTCGAGCTGTCGAGCCCGCCCGAGAGGAAGGCGCCGAGCGGGACGTCCGCGATCATGCGCAGCCGGGTCGCCTCGTCGAGCTCGCCCAGGAGCTCCTCGATCGCGCGGTCCTCCTCGGCCCGCGTCGCGAGCCGGCGCTTCGGCGACATGGGCAGCGCCCAGTAGCGCGAGAGCCGGCTCCGCCCGTCGGCCTCGACGACGAGCACGTGCCCCGGCTCGAGCTTCCGCACGCCCGCGAAGGCCGTCCCGGGCGCGGGGACGTAGCCGTAGGTGAGGTAGTCCCAGAGGGCGGGCAGGTCCGGCTCGCGCGGGACCGCGGGGTCCTCGAGGATCGCCTTGACCTCCGAGCCGAACCGGAGCGACGCGGCGTCGAGCCGGTAGTAGAGCGGCTTCTTGCCGAACCGGTCGCGCGCGAGGAGCAGCCGCCGCGCGCGCGCGTCCCAGAGCGCGAACGCGAACATGCCGCGCAGGCGCTCGACGAGGCGGGGCCCCTCCTCCTCCCACAGGTGGACGAGGACCTCGGTGTCGCTCCGCGAGCGGAAGCGATGCCCCTTGCCCTCGAGCTCGGCGCGCAGGGCCTGGAAGTTGTAGATCTCCCCGTTCAGGACGACCCACACGCCCCCGTCCTCGTTGCACATCGGCTGCGCGCCGTCCGGCGTCAGGTCGATGATCGCGAGCCGCCGGTGGCCGAGCCCGAGCGGCCCGTCGATGTGGGTCCCGCGCCCGTCCGGCCCGCGATGCGCGAGGACGTCGGTCATGCGGTCGAGGAGGGCAGGGTCGACGGGGCGGCCGTCGAAGTGGAGGAGGCCGGCGATTCCGCACATGGGCGGCGATCCTACGTCAGGTCGCCCCGCTCCCCCACCGCCACCCCGCCGACCCGTTCCCGCGGTCGGGCAAGGACCTCCCGTCTTCCCTTGCCCTTGCCCTTGCCCTTGCCCTCCCTCTTCTCTTCCCTCCCCTCTACCGCCCCTCGACCATCCCCCGCAGCAGCCCCGCCCATGCGTCGGCGACCCGCTCCATGTCCCACCCCGCCGCCACCCGCGCGCGGCCGGCCGCGCCGAGGCGCGCGGCCAGGCCCGGGTCGTCGAGCAGGCGCCCGATCGCCCCGGCCAGCGCGCCCGGGTCCCCCGCCGGGACGAGCAGGCCGTCCACGCCGTCGCGCACGACCTCGCGCGAGCCGGGGACATCCGTCGCGACGGCCGGGACGCCGGCGGCCATCGCCTCGAGGAGCGCGTTCGGCACGCCCTCGCCGTCGGACGGGAGGACGAACGCCCCCGCGCGGCGGTGCAGCGCCAGGACGTCCTCGCGCTCGCCCAGGAACAGGGCGCGCTCGCCGAGCCCCGCCGCCCGGGCCTGCGCCCGGAGCGCCGCCTCGAGCGGCCCCGCGCCCGCGAGCGCCAGCCGCGCCGTCGGCCGGCTCGCCGCGACCCGCGCGAACGCCTCGAGCAGCACGTCGACGCGCTTCTGCGCGGTCAGCCGGCCCACGAACAGGACGACCGGCGCCTCGGGCGGGCACGGGAGCGGCGCGGGCGCCGCCGCGGCCGACCAGGCCGCGAGGTCGACACCGTTGGGGATCCCGACCAGCCGCTCCCCGGGCACGCCCGCGGCCAGCGCCTCGTCGCGGATCGCCTCGTTGATCCACACGTGCCGCGCGGCCGTCCGCACGAGCGCGCGCTCGGCGGGGTCACCCCGGGCGAGCAGCGCGAAGTCGCCGTGCTCGCCCGCGCAGGCGTACTTGACCGCGACCGGCGCGCGCAGGACCCGCCCGAGCCGGACCGCGTGGGCCCCGCACCGGTAGCCGATCCCCGCGAGCGCGTCGACGCCGCCGCGGCGCAGGAGCCAGGCCAGCGCGGCCGCCTCGAACAGGGGCGTCCGCGTGACGGGCACCCGGACGACCGGCACGCCGGGCGCGCGCGGGACCGGACGCCCCGCGAGCGCGGGCCACTCGCGCGGCGTGCACGTCGAGACGTAGCGGACCGCGAGCCCGCGCCGCGCGAGCCCCGCCGCGAGCAGCCCCGCCTGCCGCTCCATGCCGGCCCGCCCGTCGACGCGGTAGCAGACGAGCCCGACCCGCAGCGGCGCGCTCATGACCGACCTCACGGCCCGCGCGAGGGGGCCCGCGCCGCCTCAGGCCCCGTAGAAGCGCCGGACCTCGGCGATCACCCGCTCGCGGTCCTCGGCCGGGAGCTCGGGCCACATGGGCAGCGCGAGCACCTCGGCCGCGGCGGCCTCGGCCCGGGGCAGGTCGCCCGCGGCGTAGCCGAGGTAGCGGAAGCACTCCTGCAGGTGGAGCGGCACCGGGTAGTAGACCCCGCTCCCGACCCCGGCCGCGGTCAGGTGCGCCGCGAGCTCGTCGCGCCGCGCGCAGCGGACCACGTAGAGGTGGTAGATCGCGTCGACGCCCGGCGCGGGCGGGTCGAGCGGGCGCACGCCCGGGCAGCCCGCGAGGCCCTCGTCGTAGGCCCGCGCGTGCGCGCGGCGCGCCGCGTTCCAGCCGTCGAGGTGCGGGAGCTTGACCCGCACGACCGCGGCCTGGACCTCGTCGAGGCGGCTGTTCCAGCCGACCTCCTCGTGGATGTAGCGCCGCTTCGACGAGCCGTGGACGCGGAGCGAGCGCAGGCGCGCGGCCAGCTCGTCGCGGTTCGTCGTGAGCAGCCCGCCGTCGCCCGCGCCGCCCAGGTTCTTCGTCGGGTAGAAGCTGAAGCACGTCACGTCGCCGAACGCGCCGCACCGCCGCCCGTGCGCCGCCGCCCCGAAGGCCTGCGCCGCGTCGTCGATCAGCGCGAGGCCGTGGGCGCGCGCGAGCGCCTCGAGCCGGTCCCAATCGCAGGGCCGCCCGAACAGGTCCACCGCGATCACGGCCTTGACCCGGGTCCCCTCGCGCGGCTCGTGCAGCGCCCCGTCGGGCCCGCGCGTGCAGCGGCCGAGGAAGGCCTCGAGCGCCGCGGGGTCGAGGTTGATCGTCCCCGGCTCGACGTCCACGAAGTCGATGCGGACCCCGAGCCGCGCCGGGGCGCCCGCGGTCGCGAAGAAGCTCATGGGCGTCGTCACGACGCAGTCGCCGGGGCCCACGTCGAGCGCCTTGAGCGCCAGGAGGAGCGCGTCGCTCCCCGAGGCGCAGCCGATCGCGTGGCGCGCCCCCGTGTAGGCGGCCGCCTCGGCCTCGAGCGCGCGCCCCTCGGCGCCGAGCACGAACTGCTGGCTCCGGAGCAGGGCCGTCACGGCCCGCGCGAGCTCGTCCCCGAGCGTGGCGTGCTGCGCGCTCAGGTCGAGCAGGGGCACGTTCTTCACCTGGGTCGTGGCCACGTCCACCTCCGCGGGCGCCAGGGGGGCCCCCCGCCCGAGCGCGCGCCACTCTAACCCCGCCCACCCCCGCGGACGCGCGCCGCGAAGGAAGGCCAGGCCGGTGCTCGCCGCGCGATGTCCGCGAGCCCCACGGGGCCGCGCGGGGCCCCCGCTCGAGCGCCGGCCGCCGGGAACTCGCGCCCCTACTCGAACAGGATCTCGGGCGGCAGGTCGTCGAGCTCGATCGGGCGGGTCAGCTCGTCGTCGTCGAGGGCCCCGAAGTCCGTCGTCCGGCGGCCCCGCTCGTCGAGCTCCTCGATCAGCGCGTCGAAGGCGCCGCGCAGCGCGCCCGGGGAGGCCGGGCGCTCCTTCGGGTCGGGCGAGGTCGCGCACGCGAGGAGGTAGGCGATCGAGCGGGGGATCCCGGTCACCATCGTGAGCGGGAGGTGCTCGACGCGCTCGCCCGCGTGCAGCTCGGCCACCGGGCTGCCGGTCAGCGCGAAGCCGAGCGTCGCCCCGAGCGCGTAGACGAGCTGCCGCGGGCCGAGCCCGCCCACGTCGGTCAGCTCGGGGGCCTCGTAGCAGGGCTCGCGCGCCGCGACGCCGACGCGGCTCCGTCCGGCCTCGAGGAGCGCGGGCGCGAGCCCGACGTCGAGCAGGTGCCCGCCCTCCGGCGTCACGAGCACGAGGTCGGGGCGGACGAGCGCGGCGCGCACGCCCGCCCGGGCCGCGTGGTCGAGCGCGTCCGCGAGCCGGCGCCCGAGGCGCGCCGCCTGCCCGGCCGCGAGCGGCCCGTGCTCCTGCACGACGGCCTCGAGCGTCGCCCCCTCCGGGGCCGGGCCGAGCGTCAGGAGCACGCCGTCGCGCGCGTCGACCCGCACGACGGGCCAGATCCCTGGGTGGTCGAGGGTCAGGGCCGCCGCGCTCTCCGCCGCGAGCTGCTCCGCGGTCCGGTGCCCGACCTCGGCGGCGCCGGCGAGGAAGGTCCGGTCCCGGCCGCGCACGAGGAAGCGCCGGAGCGGCCCGCGACCGACCAGCCGCGTGACCGGCTCGAGCCCCTCGCGCCGGAGCGTCCGCTCGAGCCGCGCGTCGAGCGCCGCGCGGTCGACCTCGGCGCGCTCGCGGCAGCGCGCGCACGCCCGGGCCCCCTCCGCCCCGGGCGAGGTCGTGTCGAGGTCGAGGTCGGCGCCGCACAGGGCGCAGCGCAGCGCGCCCTCGCCCGACGCCTCGACGAGGCCGACCTCGAAGCGCGACTTGCCGAACGCCACGAGGTCGCCCGGGGCGAGCCGCGCCGGCGCCTCGAGGCGCGCCCGGTTGAGCGTGGTCCCGTTCGCGCTCTCGAGGTCGATCACCCACACGCCGTCGGGGCGCCGCTCGAGGCGCGCGTGGCGGCGCGAGATCCAGCCGAACGGGAGCGAGACCTGCGCCTCGCTCGAGCGCCCGACCTCCGCGTGCTCGCCCGGGGCGAGCCGGAGCTCGAACGTGCGCTCCGTCCCGCGCAGCCGCAGGAGCAGCGGCGGCTCGCCCCTGCGCGCGGCCGGCCGGGCCCCGGGGGCCGGCCGGGCCGCGACGAGGCGCGCCAGCGCCGCCCGCTCCCAGCCCGGGTCGCGCAGGCCGAGGCCCCAGGCCACGCGCTGGAGCAGGTCCTCCACGTCCCGCGCGAGGGGCCGGTCGTCGCCGTCGCGCTCCATCAGCAGCGCGAGGGCCTGCGCCACGGCGTCGGGGACCTCGGGGTTCAGCTCGCGCACGTCGGGCGGCGCCGCCTGCACGATCGAGCGCAGCCGCGCGAACAGCGTCGTCCCGCTGTGGGGCGTCCGGCCCGCGAGGCAGCGGTAGAGCGTCGCCCCGAGCGCGTAGACGTCGCTGCGCGGGCTCGGCGCCACGTCCCCCTCGACCTGCTCGGGGCTCAGGTAGTCGACGGCGCCGAGGGGGAGCGCGCCGCGGCCGAGGCGCTCGCCGACCTCGGGGTCCACGCCCGCGCCGAACCCGACGAGCCGCGCCTGCCCCTCCGCGTCGACGAGCACGTGCCCCGGGCCCAGGTCGCGATGCGTGAGGTCGGCCGCCGCGAGCGCGGCGAGCGCGCGCGCGAGCTGCACCCCCGCGGCGAGCGTCGCGTCGAGCGGGAGCGGGCCGCGGCCCCGCTCGAGCAGCGCCTGCAGCGTCGGGCCCTCGAGCAGCTCGAGCGCGAGCCAGGCGCCGGCGGGCGAGGTCCCGACGTCGAGCGCGCGGACGACGTGGGGGCAGTCGAGCTCGAGCAGGCGCCCGCCCTCCTCGAGGAACCGCCGCTGCCGCGCCCGCTCGGCGTCCGGCCCGCCGCCGAGCGGCCGCAGCACCTTGAGGGCGACGAGCCGCCCGCTGCCGCGCTCGCGCGCGCGGTGGACGGTCGCCCCGGGCCCCTCGGACAGGACCTCGAGGAGCTCGTGGCCGGGGATCTCGTCGGGCGCCGGCACGCGGGGATCATACGCCCGCCCGGCCCACCCGCCCACGGCGCGCGCGGTCCGGGCCCCACGTGCGCGGGCGGGCGGGCGCCCGCCCGGCGATACTCGGGCGCATGTCGGGCGGCCTCGACCACTCGCTCTCGGCCTCGCGCGGGAGCGGCGAGCGGCCCGGCGACCTGGCGCTGCGCCTGGTCGTCGAGGCCCCGATCGCGCGCGGCGGCATGGGCGCCGTCTACCGGGCGGTCGACCGGGTCACCGGCCAGCGCGTCGCGCTCAAGACGATCCGCCCCGACCTCGCCGACCCCCAGTCGCTCGCGCGGTTCGCCCGCGAGGGCCGGGTCGGCGGCGCGCTCGACCACCCCAACGTCGTGCGCGTGCTGATGGCCGGGACGTGGCAGGGCCTGCCCAGCCTCGTGCTCGAGCTCGTCGAGGGGCCCTCCCTCGCAGACCGCGTCCGGCAGGGCGGGCCGCTCGACCCGGCCGAGGCCTGCCGGCTGCTGGCGCCGATCGCGCGCGCGCTCGCGCAGGCGCACCGGCTCGGGCTGCTGCACCGCGACCTGAAGCCGGCCAACGTGCTCGTCGGCCCGGGCGAGGTGCCCAAGCTCGTCGACTTCGGCGTCGTCCGCCTGGCGGGGCGCGAGCGCCTCACCGCGACCGGCGAGGTCGTCGGCACGCCGAACTACATGGCCCCGGAGCAGGCGCTCGGCGACGAGGCGCGGTTCGGCCCCCCCCTCGACGTGTGGGGGCTCGGGGCGACGCTCTACGAGCTCGTGACCGGCGCCCCGCCGTTCGCGGGGCCGACCGCGATGGCGACCTTCCAGGCGGTGCTCCAGGCCCCGCTCGTCCCGGCCGCCACGCGCCGCCCGGGGCTCGACCCGCGCGTCGACGCGCTCCTGGCCCGCGCCCTCGCCAAGGACCCCGCCGCGCGCTTCCCCTCGGCCGACCACCTCGCGCGCGAGCTCGAGGCGCTCGCGCGGGGGGACGGCCAGCGCGGCGCCCGCGCCCGCGCCCGCGCAG
>JANJTH010000719.1 GCA_024711205.1 Planctomycetota bacterium
GTCCTGCGCGAGGCCCGGCGCGCCGAGCGCGAGCGCGAGCCAGGCCGCGCCGAGCCCGAGGCCGGCGAGCCCCCGCCGGCGCGCGCGCCAGCCCGGGCGCGACAGGGCGCGCCCGCGGACCTCGAGCGCGACGAGGCCCGCGACGAGGCCCGCGAGGAGGAGGGCGTCGGTCCGCGTGAAGTCGGCGAGGGCCACCCCGAGGCTGCCGGGCTGGAGGAGCACGCCCGCGTGCTCGACGACCACGGCCCAGTCGAGCCCCACGCGGAGCCGGTGCCGCACCCCGCACAGGACCGCGTGGACGACGACGAGGAGCGCCCCGAGCGCCGCGGCCGGCGCGCGCCGCGCGGGCCAGGCCTGCTGGAGCGCGAGCGCGAGCAGCGCGAGCGAGGCGGCGCCCCCGGCGAGGTAGGCGAGCGCCTCGCCCGGCCCCGGCGCGAACACCGCCCCGCGGCGGAGGAGCTGCGCCCCGAACACGAGGTGCGTGCCGACGAGCAGGAGACCGGTCACGCCGAGGGGCGACCGCGCGACGGCCTCGCGGGCGCGCGCGAGCGCGCCGGGCGGAGGCCCGCCGGGCGGGGGCCCGCCCGGCGCCGGGGACCCGGCCTCGTCCCGACCCGCCGGGACCGCCGCCGCGGGCTCCGGTGCGGCGCCCCCCGGCCAGGGGCCCGGCGGCTCCCCGACCACCCCGTCCGCGTCCGCGCCGGCCGTCATGCCGGCACGATCGCCGCGGCGCGCGGGCCGCCGCGCCGCCCCCGCGGCCCGTGGTCGACCGGCCCCACCCGCCTCAGTCCTCCGCCTCCGGCGGGGCGACCTCGCCCGCATCGAGCGCCGGGCGGGGATCACCCCAGGCGAGCGCGAGCCCGGCCAGCGCGGCGGCCGCGGCGGTCTCGATCCGCAGGACGGCCGGGCCGAGGCCCACGGGCGCGGCCCCGGCGGCGCGCAGCGCCGCGACCTCGTCCGGGGTCAGGCCGCCCTCCGGTCCGACGACGACGAGGGCGCGCCCCGGGCGCGCGCCGGCCAGGAGCTCGCGCAGCGGCCGCGCGGCCCGCGTGTCGAGGACGAGCGCGAGCCCCCCCGCGGCCACGCAGGCGCGCGCCCCCTCGGCGAGGCCGGCGAGGTCGAGCGGCGGACCGACCGCGGGCAGCCGGTTGCGCCCGCACTGCTTGGCGGCCTCGAGCGCCCAGCGCCGGATGTCGTCCTCGCGGGGCGCGGTCGCGGCGGCGCGCGCGGGGCGCCAGAAGAGGAGCTCCGCGGCCCCCAGCTCGACGAGGGCCTCGACGAGCCGCTGCGCGCGCTTGCCCTTGGGCGCGGCCGCCGCGACCGTCACGGCCAGCCCCAGCTCGCGGTCCCGGGCGACGCGGGCCTCGAGCACCGCCTCGACGCCCCCCCGGCGCTCCACCCCCGTGACCCGGAACACGCCGGCCCCGCCCGCGCCGTCGAACGCCTCGAAGCGGTCGCCCGGGCGGATCCGGAGCACGCGCGTGAGATGCACGGCCTCGGGGCCGTCGAGGACGTAGGGCGCGCCGGGCGCCGCCGGGAGGGCGCTGCCGAACACGCGAGGGACCCGCACGAGGCGCCTGGCCCCGCCGTCAGCGCGCCCGGCCCCGGCCGCGCGCCGGAGGCGCCGGGTGGGCGTGGCCGCGCTCGTGGGGGTGGTGCGCCGCGTGGCGCTCCCCCTGCTCGAGGGCCTTGCCCGTCGAGCCGATCGAGAGCGACGCGTGGAGGACCCCCTTCTGGAGCCGCAGGCCGTCGGCGACCGCGCGGATCTCGCTCGCGCGCCCGCGCACCATGATCATCTCGGCGCACAGGTCGGCGTCGAGGTGCACGTGGGTCGTCGCGAGGACCTGCCCGTGGTGCGCGTGCTGGACCTCGGTCAGCCGCTCGCCGAGCCGGCGCCGCCGGTGGTCGTAGACGAGCGTGACCGTCCCGATCGCCTCCTCGCCGCGCTCCCAGGCCCGCTCGGCGAGCCGCTGGCGGATCATCCCGCGGATCAGCTCGGAGCGGTTCTCGCAGCCGCTCTCGGCCACGAGCGCGTCGAGCCGCCCGCCGAGGTCGGCCTCGAGCGAGACGCTGATCCGTACGAGGTCCGACATGGCGCTCAGCGCCCCGAGGGCGGCGGGGCGCCCGGGACGGGCAGCTCCCAGCCGATGAACGGGTCGACCGCCTCGACCGCCTGGGCCTGCAGCCAGGTGTAGAAGAGGACCGTCAGCAGGAGGAGGTTGAGGAGCGCGAGCACCACGAACCCGGCCGTGGCCCCCCTGAGCTTGGGCCGGGGGGGGCCCTCCTCGCGCCCGAGGGGGGCGCCGAAGCCGGCGACCGGCTGGCCCGCGGCGTTCGCCTTGATGTCCGCGAGGACGTCCTGCGCGTCGCGGTAGCGGACATCGAGCGTGTAGCCCGTGAGCTTGGCCACGATCGTCGCCGTGGCCTTGCCCACGGCGCGTCCTTCGGGCGGCGCGAGCGCCGGGACCTCGCGGTTGAGCTGGTCGAGGAGGACCTGCACCTCGTCGACGCCCTCGAAGGGCGGCCGCCCGCACAGCGCCGTCCAGGCCACGCAGCCGAGCGCGTAGAGGTCCGCCGCCCGGGTCGGCTCGCCCGAGTCGACGGTCTCCGGGGCGATGAACCCCGGCACGCCCAGGACCTCGCCGCCGGCGACGAGGAACCCGAGCGCCGGGCGCGGCCGGACGACGCCGGCGTCGTGGAGGACCCACGTCCCCGGGCGCGGGCGCCGGAGCACGGCGGGCGACACGTGCGCGTGCGCGAGGTCCCGCCCGTGCAGGGGCTGGAGCGCGCGCGCGACCTGCTCCACGAGCCCGAGCACCTCGTCCTCGCCGAGCGGCCCGCCCGCGAGGAGCTCCGCCAGCGTGGGCCCGAGCGGCGGCTCGACGCCGACGAAGAACGCCTCCTTGGTCTTGCCCGAGCCGAGCGTCCGGTCGAGCCCCGGGTGCTCGACGCGGACGGCGCGCTCCGCGCGCTCCGCGAGGCGCTTGAGCTCGTCCGCGTGGCCGCCGACGAGCGGGAACACCCGCAGGTAGGCGGGCTCCTTCGTCTCGACGTGCGAGGCGATGTAGCGCCGCTCGCCGCGGTCGAGCTCGAGGAACCGCTCGACGCGGAAGGGCCCCAGGTCCCGGCCCACGTACGGGTCCTGGGCCGGGGCGGGCTGGACCCGGGCCTCGAGCGCGGCCAGGGCCGCCGCCTGCTCCTCGGCCGACCGCTCGAGGCCCGCGCTGGGCCGGGTCAGCCGCCCCGACGACGTGCGCTTGAGCGCAGGGTCGGGCCGCTTCGCGCGCGCGGATGCCGAGCGCGGGCCGGGTCCCTCGCCCGACTCGCCGAGAGACGGGCGCGCGCCCGCCTCACCACCCAGCGGCGCGCGACGCTGGATGCCGCTGGCCGGCCGCCCGGGCCCGGCGTTGGGGGCGGCGGGCTCCCCCGCCCGGACCGGAGGACCGCCACCCGCCGCCGGTGGCGGGCCCCCGGGGCGCGGCGGCGGCCGACGCGTCGGCGGGCGGGGCCGGACCGGCGCCGCGTCCCCGCCCGCCTCGTCCGCGAACAGGAGCCCGTCGTCGCCCTCGGGGCCCGCGTCGGGCTCGCCGGCGGCGGCGCCGTCGTCTGCGTGCTCCTCGGGGCGCACGTCGATGAAGTCCACGCCGTCCGCGTCGGCGGCGTCGGCGGCGGGCGGCCCGCCCGGCGCCGGGTCCGCCCCGGATCCTCTGGCGCCGCTCATCGGCGCCGATCCCGCTCGCGGATCGCGACCGTGCGCAGCGCGAGCTCGAGCGCGCCCTTGGCCTGCTCGCGGAGCCAGGCCTCGCCCGTGTGGAGCGTCCTCCCGAGCGCCTGGACCTCGTAGCGCCCGCCCCCGAGCGCCGTCACGGGGCGCTGCCGCCGCTCGAAGTCGACGGCGACGGGCCGCTCGGACCGCCAGCCGCCGCTGCCCCAGACTTCGAGGTGGATCCGGAACCCCACCAGGTAGACGTTCGTCCCCTGCGCGACGTTGACCGCCTCCACGGTCGCGCGGAACCGCGCGGGCAGCTCCATGAGGTCCTCGAGCTGGCGCGGCTCGTCCTGGAACCCGAACCGCGCGTCGGCGACGTCGCGCCACCCGTCCGTGAACTCGATGCGCGGTCGCTCGGCCCTGGGCTTCGGGTCCTGGCGGGTCGTCACGATCGTCGCGCGGCCCGGCTCGGGCGTCTCCGTCCGCGTCGGGGGCGTCGGCGTGGTCGTCGGCGTCGTGGGGCCGGGCTCGGGCTCCGCCTGCTCCTCGGCGGGGGCGAGCTCGAAGGACAGCGTGCCGTCCTCCCGGACGTCCTCGAACCGGATCGGCCCCGACCACGGCTCGTGGCCCTCCAACGTCAGGCTGAGCGCCTCCTCGCCGCGCAGCGGGACGCCGACGACGAGCGGGGTCCGCGACGAGAAGGCCAGCTCCCCCACGCGGACGCTCGCGCCCGGGGGGGTCGTGACGAGCTGGACGCGGACGAACGACCGCGCGAGCAGGTCGGGCAGCCCGCGGAACGTCTCGCGGACCGTCCCCGCGTAGCGGACGGCCAGCTCGCCCGGCTGCTGATCGCGGAGCCGCTCCTGGGCGGCCGCGCCCGCGGCCTCGTGATCCCTGATCGCGCGGAGGACGCGCCCGAGCGGGTTCGCGAGGTGCGGGGTGGCCGGGCGGACGGCCTCGAGCCGCGCGCGGAGGGCCACCAGGTCCTCCGCCTTCTCCCAGGGCAGGGCCGGGGCGACCTCCCGCAGCCGCTTCACGTCGTCGCGGAGCGGCTTCATGTGCGCGACGAGCGCGCTCGCCTCGGCGGTCGCGTGCTCGCCTGCCCGCGCGCGCGCCTCGAGCGCGCCCTCCACCTCGTCGAGGATCGGGGCGACCTGCGCGGGCGCCGCGGCGAGCGTGAGCTTCCCCTGGAGCGCGCGGGTCTCCTGCGCCCACGCCTGGGCGCCCGCCAGGTGCGCCGACAAGGGGAGGTAGGCGGCGGTCTGGACGGCGGCGGCCACCAGCAGGGCCGCGACCTTGCGCCGGTCGGCGCCGGCCGCCCGGAGCAGTCGGCTTCGGGCCTGGTCGTCAGCCACCGTGATCAGCTCGGCCGCGGCCTCGCGCGCCTCCTCGGCCTTGCCCTCGCGCCGGAGCCGGTTGATCAGCCGCTCGCCCGCCTCGGCGGCCGCCTTGGGCTGCTTGAGCCGCACGAGCGACTTCACGAGCAGCCCGAGCGACGAGGTCCGCTCCTCGCGGGCCAGCGCGCGCTCGAGGACGCGTCGGGCGCGCCCGGGCAGGTTGAGCGCCAGGTAGCGCTCGCCGAGCCGCTCGGACTCGTTCACCGCCTCCGCCGTGCGGTTCGTGGCCCACAGGCTCTGCACGAACCCCTCGCGGGCCTCGAGGTCCTCCGGCGCCAGGCCGACGGCCGCCGAGAAGCGCTGGCTGGCCTCGTCGTCGCGTCCCTCGCTCAGGAGGAGGCCGCCGGCGCGCGCGAGGTGCCGCCCCGCCCCCGCGGCATCGCCGGCCTGCTTGCAGTCCTCGGCGAGCCGGACGCGGCGGAGGAGCTGGCTGAGCGCCTGGTCGATCGCCTCCTCCATGGCCCGGAGGCGGGCGAGCTCGGCCGCGGGGTCGCGAGGCGGGCGGTCGAGGCGGACCCAGCCGCCGACGCTCAGCTCGTGCAGGTGGGAGGCGAGCTCGAGGTCCGACATGTCGAGCTGCTTGGCGAGCTCGACCGCGCGCGCGCCGGGCGCCTGCACGACCCGCGCCAGGAGCCGCGTCCGCCGCTGCCCCTGGGGGCCGTCGCCCACCTTGCCGCCCGAGCTCACCGCATCGCGGCCCTTCTGCTGCGGCTCGACCACGAGGTCGAGCGACGCGACCGTCCGGCGCAGCTCCGTGACCGTCCGGATCCGCGTCTGGACCTGGGCGACGAGCTCCTTGACCCCGAGCGAGAGCGTCATGGCCTGCAGGTCCCGGCGCTGCATGACCTCCATGTTCGGCTCGCCGGTCGCGACCTCGTGCTGCGGGTTCTCCCAGAACAGGCTCCCCAGGAAGACCTCGGTCATGAGCTCCCGGATCGCCGCGTCGACGACCGTCGGCTCGAGCCGCGCGAGCTCGAGCAGGTGCTCGCGCTCCTCCTTCCGCTCCGACCCCGGCTTCGCGGCGCGCATGGCCTGCTGGACCTTGACGAGGTCCGCCTGGGAGAGCGTCCCGTCGGAGGCGAGGCGCAGGGCGACGGAGGGGAGCGGCTTGCCGGCGGAGACGACGCGCAACCCGCCGCGGGTGAAGAAGAAGCACAGGTCGGCCAGCCCGTCCGACACGACGAGGGAGCCGTAGAGGTTGTGCTCGACGAGCAGCTCGAGCGCCCGGGTCGCGGCAGCGACATCCAGCGGGCCGGACATGCGCTTCTTGCGCTCGAACACCCCGCTCGACGAGGTGGACAGCGCCGAGGCGCCCTGGCGCTCGAACACCCCGCTCGACGAGGTCGACAGCCCCGATCCGGAGTCTCGTGGCTTCGCCATCCAGGCCCGTCCTCCCCGTCCTCCGCCCTGCAGACTATGTCGGTCGCCCAGCGCGAACAAGGACCCCCGCGCGGGCCTCGCCGTGCGTCGACGCCCGGCGTCGTCCGCTGCCGCTCGACACACCGCGGCGAGGTGCGCGCTGCGCGGCGGCCATGTCCGCCCGCGCCGTGGATCGCACCGCGGGCGTCCGCGCGCGCCCCGCCCCTGCAGGGCCGGCCCGGGTCCCCGTGCGCGTCGGTAACCTCTCCCGATCGCGCCGCCGCTCCCGGGGCGCGGCGGAGGGCGCGGTGGAGTCGAGCGCGCAGCCCGCTCGCGACGAGTCGTCGGAGGCCAGGGCTTCCGGGCCCCCCGGCCCGCCGGACGAGAGCACCTCGCCCGCGGCCCCCCGGCTCCGTCCCCGGGAGGTCCCGGGGGCCGACGCGCCCGGGCCCGACGCGCCGCCGCCGACGACGACCGGCCCCCGGGCCGCGGACGTCCTGATCGACGTGGCCCCGGCCCGGCCCGCGCGGCCCCGGGCTCGCCGGCTCTCGGGGCCGCGGCGCCTCGCGCTGTTCGGGGTCAGCGCCTGGGGGGCGCTCGTCGTGCCGCCGACGCTCATCGCGCTCGGCGCCGGGTGCCCGCGCGTCGCGCTCCTCGGGCTCGCGGCCCTCGGCCTCGGCCTCGGCCCGTGCCTGGCCGCCTGGTCACGCCGCCGCGGCGCCCTCGTCGCGGCGCTCCTCGTCGCCCCCGCCCTGCCCGTCGTCGCCCCGCGCGCGGGGCCGCGCCACGAGGGCGCGCTCGTGCGCTCGTGCCGGCTGTCCGGCCCCGGCGGCGCCGAAGACGACCGCCTGGCGCCCTGGTTCGCCGGGCTCCCCGAGGAGGAGCTGATCCGCGCCGGCGAGGCCGTCGGCTGGCGCGGGCGCGAGCGCGTGACCGTGGCCCGGCGCGGCGGGGTCTGGCGCGACTACGCGGGCTTCGAGGGCCGGGGCCTGTTCGAGCGCGACCCGTCGCTCGTCCTCGACGCCTGGCTCACGGACCGCGGGCACTACTGGCTCGCGACGCCGCCGGGCGCGAGCCCCGGCGCCCCCGCGCCGCTGCTCGTGTTCCTGCACGGGAGCGGCGGCCCGTTCCGCGCCTATCCGGCCTGGCTCGCGCGGGACGCCGCGGAGGCCGGGTTCGCGACCGCTTACCCGACCTGGGGCTTCGGCGACTGGCTCTCGGACGCGGCCGCCGACCGCGTCGTCGCGGTGATCGACGACGCGGCCCGCCGCGCGCCCGTCGACCCGGAGCGCGTCGTCCTCGTCGGGCTCAGCGCGGGCGGCCTGGGGGCCGCGTGGGTCCAGCGCCGCCACCCCGACCGGTTCCGGGGCGTCGTCGCGCTCTCGGGCGCCCCGTTCGGCCCCTGGCGGCCGCTCGAGCCCGCCGTCGCCGCGCGCGTCCCCTGGCTCGTCGTCCACGGCGCGCAGGACGGGCACGTCCCGGTCGCCGCGGCGCGGCGCCTGGCCGAGGCGCTCCGGCAGGCCGGCGGGGCGGTCGACTACGTCGAGCACCCCGAGGACGACCACACGTTGCTGCTCGTCCGGCGGGCCGAGGTCGTGGGCCGGCTCCTCGCCTGGGCGCGCGCGCACGCGCTCGCGGCGGCCGGCCGGTAGGCGCGGGCGCGAACCCCGCGGGCCGCGCGCCCGCGTACCCGGCCCGCGCAC
>JANJTH010000721.1 GCA_024711205.1 Planctomycetota bacterium
GCGCCGCGTCGGCCGCCTCGAGCGCGCCCGCGGCCGCCTCGCGCCGCGCGCCCGCCTCATCGAGCTGGGCCCGGCGCTCGTCCGCCGCGAGCCGCGTCGCGTGGGCCGCGGCCGCGAACATGCGCTGGCCGGCCTCGTAGATGCGGTGGATCTCCTGCTCGAGCGCGGCGGCCGCCTGGACCTCGAGTCGGGTCTGGCGGCAGGCGTCGAGGTTGCCGCGCATGCGCTTGAGCGTGTCGGCGAGGCCGACCTCCTCCTTGAGCAGGAAGTCGCGCAGGCCGCCCGTGAGCGCGCGCGAGATCCCGCCGACCATGCTCGTGCGGAGCATCTCGTTGAGCTTCGTCCGCTCCTCGTCCGCCGTGAGCCGGAGCGGCGTCACGCCGCGGTCGAACAGCTCGGCGAAGTAGTCCTTGAGCGCGCCGAACCGCTTGAGGTGCGCGCCGCGCCGGGTCGCGAGCTCGCGCACGCGCTCGAGCAGCGGGACCTCGTCGTGGTCGCCGCGGTCGAGGAGCACGTCTTCGAGGCCGACCGCGTCGGGCAGGTCCGCGATCACGAACGGCGTCGGCTCGACGACCGGGTCGGTCCGCCGCTCGAGCTGCACCCCCGCGACGAGGCGCCCGCCGTCGGGGAGGCGGAACGCGAGGGCCGCGAACGTCGGCCGGGCGGGGTCGCCGAGCCGCCCGTGGATCCCGCGGTCGCCGCCGGTCGGCGCGCCCTCGCCCAGGTTCGTGAAGCGCAGGCGGCTCATGTCGGGCATGAGCACGACGTACGCCGCGATCATGACGGTCGTCTTGCCCGCGCCGTTCGAGCCCTCGAGCGCGGTCACCCGCGGGTCGAGCAGGTAGCGCTGGAAGAAGCAGCCCTTCCAGTTGACGAGCACGAGCTCCTCGGCGCGCGCCCGCGTCACGAGCCCGCCTCGCCGTCGCCCCAATCGTCGTCGTCGTCCGGGTCCTGCGCCTCGCCAGCCCCTGGCGGGCCCCGCGCGTCCTCCGCCTCGGGCGGGGCCTGGGCGTCGGCGTCGTCGCCGTCCAGCGTCGGCCGGTCCGGCGCGCCCGGTGCGTCGACGTCGAGGGTCAGCTTGCCCTCGCGCGCCAGGCGCTCGAGCGCGGCGACCGGGTCGCCGGCGCCGCGGACCGGCTCGGTGAAGCGGAGCAGCGGCCGGCGGAGGAGCAGGCGCTCCTCGTCGACGAGCGTGACGAACCCGAGCGCGGCGAGGCTGCGCAGCGCCCGATCGAGCTCGCGGCGCGCCGTCTGCTCGGCGACGCGCCGGTCGTGGCGGCGCTTGCGGGGGTTCAGCGCGAGCACGAGCCGCTCCTCGCCCACGAGCTGCGCGAGGCGCGCCACGACGAGCGTCCGCGGGACGACGCCCTGCGTGCGGAGGGTCGCGGGGTCGAGCAGGAGGAGCGCGAGCGCCTGGCCGACGAGCATCTCGCCTGCGCTCAGGTGCCGGCGCCCGAGGCGATCGCCCGAGGGGAGGAGGTAGACGAAGCCGTCGGCCTGCACGAGCTGGCAGCCGTAGCGCAGGTAGAACGGCTCGAGGTGGCGCTGCGCGTCGCGGAGGAGCGCGTACCGCTCGGGGTCCGTCACGTCCACGTGGGCGCCCCGGCGGAGCGCCAGGTCGACCTCCGGGAAGAGCGGGTCCTGCACGACGTCCTCGAGCCGCGCGTAGTCCGCAGCGCCGGCCGGGTGATCTCCGGCCTGATCGCCAGCGTGATCCCCGGCGGCCCGCTCGGGCGCGCCGCTCACGGGGACGCCTCGGGCCGGGGCGGCGCGGGCGCGAGCGTCCACTCCTCGACCAGGAGGTCGCCCGGGACCTCGACCCACGGCCGGACGCGGGGCGTCGCGCCGTCGAGCCGGCGGCCGGCGGCGTCCGCGACGACGCCGGCCACGCGCCCAGCGGCGCGGTAGCGGGCGGGCGCGGGGACCGCCGGGAGGACGCGCGCGAGGACCTGCGAGAGGGACGCCGCGCCCGCGTCGAGCGCGGCGCGCGCGCGGGCCGCGAGGACGTCGTCGGGGTCGTCTGCAGGCGCGACCTCCTCGAGAACGAGGCCGCGGTCGGCGCGGGGGCGCGCCACCGGCGGGCGCGCGACGGGGCGGAGCTCCTCGCGCAGGAGGCGGATCGACGGCTCGGCCGCGACGAACAGGCCGAAGGGCAGGTCGAGGAAGCCGGCGATCCGGTCGCGCAGGCGCTGGCTCAGGGCGCGCTCGGGGTCGAGGCGGACGACGTCGCGCAGGAACCCGTGGACGTGCTGGTAGTAGCCCGACCAGGTCTTGAGCCGCGCGCCGCCCCAGGCGCCGACGCGCTCGACGTGCTCGGTCGCCGCGCGGATCGCCTCGAGCGCGGCCGCCTGGCGGGCCTTCGTGGCGAGCGCCTCGAGCTCCTGGAGGAGCAGGCTCAGGTGCGTCGTGTCCTGGAGGAGCACGTCGTGCAGCTCGCGGAGCGTGGCCGACGTGCGCTCGAGCAGCTCCTCGCAGGCGGTGACCGACGCGAACCAGTCCTCGCGGAGCAGGCGCTCGACCTCGGCGACGACCTCCTCCTGCTGCGCGTCGAGGCCGCGCTGCCGGCGCTCGATCCCGGTCAGGAGGTCGCCCACGAGCACGCGCAGCGGCTGCACGACGCGCGCCGTCCAGGCGCCCTCGTCCGCGCCCGCCTTGCGGGCCGCCGCCCGGCAGGCCACGAGCTGCTCGCGGAGGATCTTCGTGAGGAGGCTCAGGCTCTCGCGCGTGAGCAGCTCGTCGGCCAGGAAGAAGTCGACGATCCCCACCGCGAGGCGGGTCAGCGCGAACTCGCCCGCCGCGACGACCCCGGCCCCGTCGACGCGCGCGAGCAGGCGCTGGTCGCGCAGGCGCTGGATCGCGTGGGTCGCGCGCTTGCGCGGGCTCGCCGCGCCCGGCTCGAGCTGCTCGAGCCGCTCCTCGAACACCTCGACGAGCAGCTCCTCCTCGAACGAGGCCAGGCCCGCGCGCTCGGCGCGCGCCCGCAGCGCCACGAGGAAGCACAGGTCCGTCGTGTCGAGCGCGAGCGAGACCCGACCCCGCTCGATCGCGGCCAAGGCCCGCGCCAGCCCGTCGGCCTCGTCCCCCGCGCGCGACGGCTCTCCCTCGGCCACGTCCACGGGGCGCGAGCATGCCAGCCCCCGCGGCCCCTTGCGAGGCCGGGGCGGGAGGGCCGGGCCGGCAGGGCCCCGCCCGCCCGCCTCGATGCGCTCACTCGCCGTAGCGGGCCTTGAACTCCTCCTCGGTCATGCGTTGCTTGCTCGCGACGAGCCCCCCCTCCACCACGACGAAGTAGAAGGTGCTCTTCTTGGTGCGTCCGCGGCGCCCCGAGCGGTCGACCGCCTCGAACACGAGGAGCTCCTTGCCCTCGTCCCCCGGGCGCTCGATGTCGGGCTTCCCCATGACCTCGACGACCTGGGCCCGGGCCATGCCCTGCGTCACCAGCGCGAACGACTTGTCGTAGGCGTCGCTCCCGCCGAAGAAGCGCGTCGCGATGAAGTAGCCGGCGAGCACCACCCCCGCGACCACCTTGAGGATCGTCCCGATCGACGGCCCACCGCCGCCATCGCCGCTCGCCTTGCCCTCGCTCGCCCCTTCGCTCGAACCTTCCTCCGGCTCCGACATGTGACCTCCTCCCCGCACGCTGGGTAGCAGGTCGCCCGCCCGCCGCGCAAGCGGTCGGCGCCGCCCGCGGGCGTGCGAGCGCCGCGGGGCGCCTAAGCCCCGGCGGCGCCGGGGCCCGCGGTCGCGCGCTCGCCGGGGGCGCCCGCGAGGACGAGGAGCTGGACCGTCACGTTGTCGTGACCGCCGTAGGCGTTCGCGAGGTCGACGAGCTGCTGGCACACGGCCGCGGGCGAGAGCCCGTGCCCCAGGCCGAGGCGCAGGAGGCGCGCGGTCTCCTCGTCGGACACGTAGCCGCACAGGCCGTCCGAGCAGAGCAGGTAGGCGTCGCCGGCGCGGGCCTCGTCCCCGCCCGTCTCGACCTCGACCTCGGGCTGCACGCCGACCGAGCGCAGGATCACGTTCTGCTCGGCGAAGCCCGCGACGTCCTCGGGCGCGAGCTTGCCCTCGTCCTGGAGCCGCTGCACGAGCGAGTGGTCCCGCGTCAGGCGGCTCAGGGCGCCGTCGCGCAGGCGGTAGACGCGGCTGTCGCCGACGTGGGCCCAGGTGACCCGCGCGCCCTGGTGCGCGAGGACGGCGGCCGTCGTGCCCATGCCCGCGAGCGCCGGGTCCTCCTGCGCGCGCGCGAACACGGCCGCGTTCGCCGCCTGGACCGCGGCGGTCAGGGCGGCCGCCACGCCGTCGTCGAGGTCGTCGGCCCGGTAGCTGGCCAGGATCGCCTCGACGGCGAGCCGGCTCGCGACCTCGCCCCCGGGCCCGCCGCCCATGCCGTCGCACACGACGAGCAGCCGGCCCTTGCGGGCGAAGATCCGCGGGTTCTGCGGCTCCCAGGCGCCCAGCCAGTCCTGATTGACCGAGCGCGCGCGGCCCACGTGGGTCAGCTCGCCGAACTGCACGTCGTCGCGGAGGGCCATGCAGCGAGGCTACGAGCCTGGATCGCGGCGCGCCACCCGGGCCCCGGCCGCGAGCGAGCCCAAGCCGGGGCGCCGGGCGAGCAGGCGTGCTACACCGTGGGGCATGCCCTGGCCCCACTGCGACGACCCGGCGATCAACGACGACCTCCCGTGCCCCGCGTGCGGCATGACGAAGGCGGAGTGGACGATCAAGGTCAAGGTCACGCGCGTGCTCCGGGTGGGCAAGGGCTTCACCTGGAAGTTCGAGCTCCGGGACGCCGCGGGCGAGTACGCCGCCGGCGCCCGCTGGCAGCTCGCGCTGGCCGACGGCCGCGTCGAGGAGGGCGTCCTCACCTCGGGCGGCTACGGCAAGGTCACGAGCAAGCTCCCGGGCGACGCGGTGCTCTCGTTCCCCGAGCACGGCGCCGCCGTCTCCACCTCGACGCCGGAGGCCAGGCCGGGCGAGGCCCCGGGCGAGTTCGTGTGCCCGCCGAGCAAGACGAAGTACGAGTTCCGCCTCGGCGCCTGGGTCGAGGTCGGCCTGCGCGACCCGTGGGGGGACCCGTGCGCCGGCGAGCCCTTCGTCGTGCGCCTCGCCGACGGCGCCCTGCGCGAGGGGCGCCTCGACGACCTCGGCCTGGCCCGGGTCGAGGACGTCACCGCGCCCGTGGTGGAGGTCCGCTTCCCCGAGCGGGACGCGGTCGACCTCCTCGCCGCCGCCTTCGTCGAACTCGAGCTCGTCGACGAGCAGGGCCAGCCCGTGCCGGACGAACCGTTCGAGGCGCGCCTGGGCACCGGCGAGGTGCGGACCGGCCGCCTCGACGCCGAGGGACGCGCGCGGATCGAGGGGCTGTGCGGCGCCGAGGTCCACGTGACCTTCCCCGGGCGCGAGCCGCCGGCCTGGGGGGGCGTGGGCCACTTCGCCCTGCCCGACGCCTCCGACGAGCAGGCGCTCGACCCGATCGACCTCGAGCTCCTCGACACGGAAGGCCGACCGGCCGCGCGCGAGCCGTTCGCGGTGCGCCACCCGGACGGGCGCGAGGAGCAGGGTTTCCTCGACGGCCGCGGCCGGGCGCGCGTGTGGGCCGAGGCGGGCTGCGAGGTGTCGTTCCCCGCGCGCGAGCCCGCGGCCTGGACGCGCGTGGGCGCGCCCGCGCCGGCGACCGTCGAGGTCGCCCTCGTCGACGCCGCCGGGCGCCCCGTACCCCGCGCGCGCTTCGCCCTCCGGCAGGACGGGCGCGAGGTGTACCGGGGCCGCCTGGGCCGCGACGGGCGGCGCCGCGTCGAGGGCCTCGAGCCCGGCCCGGTCCACGTGTCCTTCCCCGACCTCGACCCGGCGGGCTGGGCGCGCGCGCAGCCGACGCCCCCGCCACCGCCGCCGGCGCCTCCGCCCCCGCCGCGCTGGCTCGAGGTCGCACTCCTCGGCCCGGCCGGGCGGCCGGTCCCGGGCGAGCCGTACGAGGTCCGCCTCCCGGACGGGTCGGTCCTCACGGGCCGGCTCGACGGACGGGGTCAGCGCCGGGTCCTCGTGGGCGCCGGCGCCGACCCGGCCGCGTGCGAGGTGCGCTTCCCCGCGCGCGACCCGCGCGGGTGGCGGCGCTGGCCCGACGACGCCCGACCCGGGGAGCCGTGGCTCGAGCTGTCGCTCGTCGACCCGTGGGGCCGGCCCGCGGCGCGCGAGCCGTTCCAGGTCCGCCTGCCCGGGGGCGAGGTCCTCGCGGGCCGGCTCGACCGCGCCGGACGGCGCCGCCTGACCGGCGTCCCGGCCGGGGCGACCTGCGAGGTCACCTTTCCGGCGCGCGAGCCGGCCGCCTGGGCGCGGGCCTGATCAGACCAGGACCCGCTCGACGAGGGCCGCCTGGAGCTGCGCGTCGTCGGCCGCCCCGTTGACGGGCAGCCCGTGGCGGCGCTGGAAGGCCTCGATCGCCTTCTTCGTCTCCACGTCCACCTCGCCGGTCAGGCGGCCGTCGAGCATGCCGAGCGAGTTCAGGCGCGCCTGGACCCCCCGCACGGTGTCGACCGGGTCGAGGTCGCCGAGCTGCAGGTGCCAGGTGAGCGAGAGCTTCCCGTCCTCGACCGTGAGCGTCGCCTCGCGCCACTCCGGCTTGATCGGGCACTCCACGTAGCCGCGCGCCTGGACCTGGCCCGTGCGCTTGCTCCCCTCGTCGGTCGTCAGCGTCCAGCGCGCGCCCGCGAGCGGGACGCCGAGCTCGTCCTCGACGAGCAGCTTGAGGCGCGCGTCGAGCGCCTTGAGCTGGAACACGTGCCGCTGGTTCGTCGCGACCCGCTCCCAGCGCGGCTCCTTGTCGGGGATCGTCACCTCGTCGCCCTCGACGAGGACCATGGGGTCCGGGCGCGCCTCGCGCAGCCCCGCGTTGTCGGGATGGTCCCAGATCGACTTCCAGTCCACGAACCGGTGGACGCTCGCGATCGTGAGCAGGGTCTCCCCGGCCTGCACGACGTGCTTCTGCGGCATGGCTCCCCCTCCCTGCTAGGCCCGGTGGTCCCGGCACAGCCAGCGGTCGCCCACCTGGGCGACCTCCTGGGTCTCCGTGCAGTCGGGGTCCTGGCAGACCCGGAGGCCCATGGCCTCCATGCCCGCGGCGAAGTGCTCCTTGCAGAAGAAGCTGTTCGAGATCGCGTCCATGACCCCCTGCTCGCTCGTTCGCGTGCAGCCCGTCTCGGAGCAGCGGATCGTGAGCCGCTCCCGGAAGTGCTGGGTGCACAGGCCCACCCGCACCTGCACGTCGACGTCCCCTTCCTTCGCCAACTTCCCCGCAGCGTTCCTGTTCCGCTCCCTTCCCCCGCGCTCCCACGCCCCCTCCAGGTCCGTTGCCAGCACCTCGTGGGTGCTGGGCTCCTGGCAGCCAGGACGCTCGCAGCGGCCGAGGAGGCGCACGTCGAGGCAGCTCCGGCAGAGGAACGTCTCGCCGACCTTGTCGATCGCTACACACGTCGCGTCCTCGGCGCAGCCGGAGGTCGCGCAAGGAGCCGAGGCCGCGTCGGGCCTGCGCGCGTAGAACCGCCCGCCGCGGCGGACCTTCTGGATCCCACCGTTCAGGTCCCGTCGGAGCCAGGCGAGTCGGTCCGGGCCCAGTCTGGACTTCGCGCGCTCCATGGCGACCGGATCGTCGACGCTCCCCATCGCGGCGCGCAACGTGGCCCAGTCCTTGCTCACCGTGACAGTTCTCTCATTGTTGTTCACCATGTAGCCAACACCCAATGAATACACATCGACCCCCAGCTCGGCGAGCCGGGCGATGGCCTGGAGGAGGAGCGGCCGGGGCGGGGCGTAGTGACCGCTGTTGTTGTCCACCTTCTCGAGCACGCCGTCCTTCACCTTGAGGCGCCCAGCGCAGGCCACGGGCGCTCCGGCGAGGAACGACGTGTGGTGCAGGAGCAGCATCCTGCGCGGTGACCCACCGCTCTCCTGGGCGACGCGCTGCGCGGCCGCAGATCGGAGCTCCGACGCTGCGCGCCGGGCTGACCCTTTGAATGCGTCGATCGCATCGAGGACACACGGGTACTTCTCTTCCAGGTGCCTCGACTCGATCCACTGGCGGACCTCCGCCAGATTGATGGCAGGCCGGACGATCACGGGCCAACGCACCGCGTGCGTCTCCCGTCCTCGGCGGTCGTAGCAGTTCTTGCAGACCCAGGCGCCACCCTCGGGAAGGTCGGCGAAGTAGGCGACCCCCTCGACCCCGTTCGCGGGCTCGAACCCGGTGGGCGCCGTCGAACTCGTCGTCACTCCGGGGATGAAGTGGGCGTCCTCCGGCCCGCTCACCCTCCCTTCGCAGCCGCCGTCCTGGTCCACGGCCTGCAGGCCGCAGGTCGCGGGCTGGTCCGGGGCAGGCCTCAGTCGGTCCGTCGGCGGGACGCGCTTCGCCGCGCGGAAGTTCCAGCCCTCGGCGAGGAGCGCCTCCGCAGCCGCCTCGAGGGCCTGCAGGTAGGCGCCTGGCCCTTCCTTGAGGTTCTCCTGGATCGGGTTGCCGGCGTACAGGTCACCCTCCTCGCTCATGACGAAGATGTACATGCCATGTTCGCCATCCCGGGTGTCCATGGGCTCGCCCCGGTAGTAGAGCAAGGTGCGGGTCTTGGCGCGGGGACCGTCCGTGTGGCGGACGTCGTATCTGGGATCGGGCTGGCCCGGGCGAACTTCGACCCGGTAGCGCTCGCGATCGAAGAGGTCGCGCTCCTCGGCGGGAACTTCGCCCAGCGAGTCCGGTCCGCGGAGGTAGCGCACGGACACGGTCACGTCCGGCGCCTCGGCCAGGGAGGCCCACCGAAAGCGGTCTCCACTCTTCGCGTGCGAGTCGTTCATGTACGTGTGCCACATGGCAACCACGTTTTCACCGCGGAAGTCTTCGTTCAGCTCGTACGTCACGAAGCGGGGTCGACGTGCGACGAGCCGCTGCGGGCCGCCGCCGCTCCGGCCGCAGACGGGCCGCACCTGGACCGTCTGTGGGCCGACCTCGCGCCGTGGCCCCTCGAGTTCGAGGATTTGCTGGGTCAACTGCTCCGAGAGGAGGGCCAACGCGGAGCTGTCGAGCACGGACGACGAAGAGGTGGTCCCCATCAGGGACGAGGTGGACGAGCCAAGCTCGTCGCCCGTCTCGCCTGAGACGCTCGTGTAGTTGCCGCCGGTGCTCGTGTAGTTGCTCCCGGCGCTCGTGTAGTTGGTCCCGGTGCTCGTGTAGTTGGTCCCGGTGTTCGAGTCGTTGCCCCCGTCCGAGCCGCCGGTCGTCAGGTAGTTGGTGTTGTCGGACATGGGGCCTCCCTGTGGGGGCACGAACGGTAGCACGTGGACACCCGCGCATGGCCACTACCATGGGGCCCGTGAACGGACCCGCGCCAGGCACCCGTGCGGACGACATCGGAGGAGTCGGCGGGGACGTCGCCGACGACGGCCGCGACCTGCCCGGGGTCGTCCTCGGCGGCTACCGCCTCGGGCGCTATCTCGGCCGCGGCGGCATGGCGTACGGCCTCGAGGCCGTGCGCCTCGCCGACGGCGCGCGGGCGGTGTGCAAGGTCCTCCGCGCGCGCCACCGCGGCGACGCCGAGCGCGAGGCGGCGCTCCTGCGCGAGGGCGAGCTCATGCGCGAGCTCGCGCACCCGCACCTCATGCCCTGCCTCGAGGGCGTACAGGACCAGGGGCACACGCTCCTCGTGCTCCCCTGGCTCGGCGGCGCGCCCCTGCGCGAGCTCGCGCGGGCCGCGCCGCTCCCGCCGGCCGAGGTCGTCCCGGCGCTCCTCGGCGCGCTGGCCGGCCTCGAGCACCTCCACGCCCACGACGTCGTGCACCGGGACGTGAAGCCCAGCAATCTGCATCGCGCCGCCGACGGCACGTGCCGGGTCATGGACCTGGGGCTCGCGGCGTTCGGGTTCGGGCGCCATGGCAGCGGCGCCGGCACCGCGGGCTACCGCGCGCCCGAGGCCGAGCGCGGGGCCTACGACGAGCGCACGGACCTGTTCAGCCTGGGCCTGACGGCCCACTGGCTGCTCACGCACGGCCTGCCCGGGCGCGACGAGCGAGGCCGGCCCGTGCTCGACCCGCGCCTGCCGCCCATGCTCGCGCGCTGGGTCGGGCAGTGTGTGGCCCTCGACCCGGACCAGCGCTACGAGGACGCCGGGCGGGCGACGCGGACCCTGCGCGCCGCGGCCGCGGCGGAGGGGATCCCGGCGTGACCGAGCCCGTCGACCGGCCCCCCGAGGACCCCGCCCGCCTGCGCGCGGCCGAGCAGGCCGTCGTCAAGGCCGCCCTCCAGCGGGGCCTCGTGGCCCCCGCCGCCGTGGGCGCCGCGCGCCGCGCCGCGGAGGCCGGCGGGCCCCCGCTCCTCGTGGCCCTCGGGGCGGGGCTCTCCCCCGAGCACCGCGCGGCGCTGGCGGAGGTCTATCGGGCCGCCCTCGGGGCGGCCCCGGCGGCGCCGGCGCCC
>JANJTH010000724.1 GCA_024711205.1 Planctomycetota bacterium
CCGCCGCGTCCCCGTCGGCGCGGGGGCCGCCCGCGCCTGCCTCCGTCGGCGGCGGCGCCGACGGCGCCCCGAGGCCGAGCGCGCGCAGGACGCGCTCGCAATGCTCCTGGGCCATGCGCGCCTCGTCCGCTGCCTCCACGAGCGCGCGCAGCGCGGCCTCCCCCGCGCCCAGCGCGCGGAGCGCGTCCCGCGCCGAGGCGCTCGTGGCGCGAAGCTCGGAGACGCTCGCCGCGGGCTCGAGCAGGTACACGCCCAGCGCGCGCAGGCGCGCGTCGAGCCGGTCGAGGCGGGTCTCGAGCGCCTCGCGCGCGAGCGGCCAGTCCGGCCGCGCGGGCGCGTCGTGACGCGCCGCCGCGAGGGCGGCCTCGACGGGCGCGCGGAGCTCGCGCGCGGCGGCGTGGAGGTCGCGCAGGCGCCGCGCGAGCTCCGGCACCTGCTGGCGCTCGGGCAGCGAGCCGAGGATCCGGCGCGCGACCGCGCGCCACGCTCGCTCGCGCCCGGTCGGGTCGATCCCGCCGGCCCGCCGCTCGATCAGGCCGCGCCGCTCGAGCTCGAAGCGCACCTCGGCCGGCTGGTCGGCGACCACGAGCTCGAGCGTCGCGACGTGGCGCACGGGCAGGAGCGGGAGGCCCCCCTCGTCGAGCACGACGACGCCCCGCGCGCGCCCGTCGGCGCCGGCCACGAGCTTCCAGGTGCGCGGGTGGCCCAAGGGCACCGGCGCCTCGAGCGTGAAGCGGAGCTCGAGCAGCGTGCCCGGCGGCCAGGGGCCCTCGGCCGACGCGTCGAGGAGCGTGCGCGTCTCGACCCCCGACTCGCTCCGGCGCGCGGCGACCTCGAACACCGTCGCCGCGAGCGGCGACGGCTCGTCGTCGACGGCCTCCCGCCGGTCCTGCGCCGCCGCCAGCGCCGCGCCCGCGAGCAAGGCCGCCGCCGCGAGCGCCGCGGTCGCGGCCCCCCGGGGCCGGGCTCCCGGGCACCCGCTCCCCTGCCCACGCCTGCTCCGCGACCGCCGCACCCCAGGACTGTAGCCCCGCGGCGCGCGCCGCGCGGGGCGAGGTCCTCGCGGGGCCAGGTCCTGGCTGGCCCGGGCCGCGGCCCGGACGCGGCTGCGACGGGGAGCGCGGCGCCGACGGTCCCGTCCGACGCCGCGCGGAGTCCGCCCGCGCGAGCGTACTCTCAGACCGCCCCGTCGTCGCCGATCGCCTCGACCGGGCACTCGGCGAGGGCCTGCCGCACGGCGGCCTCGTCGCGGGGCGACCCGGGCTGGTGCGCGACGAAGCTGTAGCCGTCGTCCGAGCGCGCGAAGCTCTCGGGCGCCGTCGTGCGGCACAGGTCGCAGTCGATGCACTTGTCGTCGACGTAGAACCGGCCCTGGGCGTTGTCGGGCCAGCGCGTCTCGCGATCGGCCATGGGCCTCGGCGCGGAGCCGCGGGGGCTGCTCCCCGCCGGGCCCGGCGCTATGCTTCTACCATGAGCGAGCGAACGCCCGACCCGTCGAGCCGCGCCGAGCCCCAGGAGGGCGGCGCCCTCGAGCCCGCGCCCGAGCGCCTCCTGCCCGAGCTGCCCGATCCGCGCACGAGCGTGCCGCGGCCCGGGTTCGCGGTCACGCCGCCGGCCGCGGCGCAGCCCGGGTTCGACCCGTCGAACTCACCGCTCGCGCGCGGCGGGAAGCCCGGCCCGGCGCCGGCGCCGGCCGACGCGAGCCTCGCCGGGATCAAGCGCCGGGACATTCTCGGCCAGCCGCGCGTGACCTACCGCGTGCGGCGCGAAGGCTGGATCTCGCGCCGCTCGGCCGCGCGCGAGCGCTTCCGCACGCTCGGCGAGCAGCGCGAGTCGTCGGTCCCGCGCCTGCTCGCGGGCCTCGACCGGCGCGGCCTGCTCGCGCGCTCGAAGGGCAACGCCGTGCGCCCGCGCTTCAACCTCCGCGGACACATGTAGCCCGGGATCGCGGGGTTCGAGGGGGGCGTCCGCAGGACGCCCCCCTCGAACCCCGCGAGCCCGGAAGTGCCTGCGGGGGTGGCGGAGCGCGGCGCAGGGGCGTCGCATGACTCGGCGGGGTGGGGCCACGGCGTCGCGCGGGGCGGCCGGGCGCCGCTCGTCGGACAGGAGGCGCGGGGCGCGAGGGGTCTCGGGTCAGTCGCCGTGTGGGGCGGGGACGACGAAGGCGCCGCGGGCGGGCTCCCAGGTCGTCGCGGCGCGGAGTCCGGCCCAGGCGGCTTGCCAGGTGGCCGGGTCGTCGGGCAGGTCGGGGACGACCTGGCGGAGGAGCGCCGCGCGGCGGGCCGCGGCGGGGGCGTCGCCCGGCGGCGGGGCCGCGAGCAGGTCGGTCACGAGGTCGGCGAGCCAGGTCCGGGCGTCTTGCGGAGGGGCCTTCGGGTCCTGGGCGGCCGCGACGGCGAGCCACGGGTCGACGCGCGCGGCGCCGCGGGCGTGCTCGAGCGCGGCCGCGAGGTCGCCCTGCTCGAGCGCGAACAGGCCGGCGTCGCGGCGCAGGCGCGGGTCGTCCGGGTCGCGCGCGACGGCCTCGTCGTAGGCGCGGCGCGCGGCGGCGCGGTCGCCGCGCGCCGCGTGGA
>JANJTH010000735.1 GCA_024711205.1 Planctomycetota bacterium
CGTTGCCCCCGTCGCTGCCCGCGCCCTCGCCCCCGCGCCGCGCGCGGTTGCCCCCGCGCCGGGGGGGGCCCGCGCGCCCCGCGGCGATGGGGGGCTCGTGGAGCGCGGCGCCCGCGGCGCGCGCGCGCTGGAAGCGGCGCCACGGGCTCCAGGGCCCGAGGTCGCGCCGGAGGGCGGGGAGGAACACGAGCGCGCCGGTCGCGAGCGACGTCATCGCCGCGAGCCCGCGCTCG
This sequence comes from Planctomycetota bacterium, assembly GCA_024711205.1. Lineage (GTDB taxonomy): Bacteria > Planctomycetota > J058 > J058 > J058 > JANJTH01. Next base: position 234 of record JANJTH010000735.1, read on the forward strand.
AGCGCGGCGGCCTGGGCCGGGTCGACGATCCCGAACACGCCCCGGAAGATCACGTCGAGCGTGAGCGCCCGCGCGGCCTCGAGGAACCGGAACGGGCGCCCGACCGGCCAGCGCGCCGCGTGCGCGGCCACGAGCTCGACGAGGAGCGGCCCGTAGGCCCGCATGCGCGCGCCGTGGAACGGCGGCATGAGGAGCCGGCGGTGGCGCCGGTGGGCCTCGCCCTCGAGCGCGAACAGCGTGTGCTCGCCCATGAACAGGCGGAAGTTCGCGTTCGCGCGCCCCGACGAGAGCGGGGGCTCGGGCGCGCGGAACACGGCCTCGACGTGCTCGGGCTCGGACACGACGACGAACGCGCGCCCGTCCGCGAACCGGAGCGTGAACACCGGCCCGTGCCGGGCCTTGCAGTCGGCGAGCAGCGCCGTCGGCCGCCGGATCCAGGCCCACGTCTGCCAGAGCGCGGGCGACTTGGGTCCGGGCGGGAGCGGCACGCGCGGATCCTAGCACCGGCCCCGGGGCCCCGGGCCGAGCCCAGGTCTTCACCGGCCAAGGGGCTCTCGACTCCCAGGTCACTCCGCCCGCCCTCGCAAGGGGCTCCCGTCCACCAGGTCACTCCGCCCTTGCCAGGGGGCCACGTCTCCCGGGTCACTCCGCCCTTGCCCTTGCCCTTGCCCTCCTTCTTCCTCTTCTTCCCCCCTACTTCCTCTTCCTCTTCTCCCGCCCACGCCGTGCGACAGATTGCCGCATGGCGCCGATCCGGGTGCCCCCTAGGATCCCGATCAGTGATTCCCACCCACGAGACGCACTCGGTGACGCGACTCCGAACGTTGCGAGCGCCCCCCCCGCCCGGGCCGGTCCCGGTTGCGTCGGGCCGGGGGCACGGCTACAACGCTCCGCCAACACGAGCGCCCGGTCCCTCCGGGCGGCGCGTCCCGTCCGCGGTCCCCCGCCAGCCCGCCCCGGGCGCCTGGCGCGGGCCCGTCCTCCCCAGCAGGAGCGACCGGTGAGCGACTGGATGATCTGGAAGAAGGGGCCCGAGACGCTGCCGTTCGGCAAGCGCTTCGACCTCCACGTGCGCGGCGTGGCCCTGCTCGCCGTGCTCGGCGTGGGCTGGGTCCACCTGCTCGTCGCCTACGGCGCGTCGCCCAAGACGACCGACGTCGGCTACGCGCCCGAGCAGCCCGTGCCCTACAGCCACGCGATGCACGTGGGCCAGCTCGGGCTCGACTGCCGCTACTGCCACACGTCGGTCGAGACGGGCGCGCACGCGAACGTGCCGCCCACGCAGACGTGCATGAACTGCCACAGCAAGGTGCTCACGGGCTCCCCGAAGCTCGAGCCGGTGCGCGAGAGCTTCCGCACGGGCAAGTCGATCCCGTGGGTCCGCGTGCACGACCTGCCCGACTACGCGTTCTTCGACCACAGCGCGCACGTGACGCGCGGGATCGGCTGCGTGTCGTGCCACGGCCGCGTCGACACCATGGAGGTCGTCTCGCAGGTCCAGCCGCTCAGCATGGCCTGGTGCCTCGACTGCCACCGCAACCCCGAGAAGCACCTCCGGCCGCCGGCCGAGGCCACGAACATGCGCTGGGCGCCGCCCGAGGGCGACACGCCCGACGCGCGCCACGCGTTCGGGAAGCGCTTCAAGGCCGACAACCACATCAACCCGCCGACGGATTGCTCGACATGCCACAGGTAGCCGACCGCAACGCCCGCCAGGCCGAGTACTGGCGGAGCCTGGAGCAGCTCGCCGACACCCCGGAGTTCCGGCGGTTCGTCGAGGACGAGTTCCCGAGCCAGCTCGACGCCGTGGTCGACCCGGTGTCGCGCCGCCGCTTCGTGCAGGTCATGGGGGCGTCGCTCGCGCTCGCCGGCCTGACCGGCTGCGACCTCGTGCGCTGGCCGCAGGAGCGGATCCTGCCCTTCGCGTCGCGGCCCATGAACCGGACGCCGGGCAAGCCGGTGCAGTTCGCGACGACGATCGACCTGGGCGGGCGGGCGCAGGGCCTGCTCGTCACGAGCTACGACGGGCGCCCGATCAAGGTCGAGGGCAACCCGCAGCACCCGGAGAGCCTGGGCGCGACCGACGCGTTCGCGCAGGCGCTCGTGCTCGAGCTCTACGACCCCGACCGCACGAAGCAGGTCCTCTCGGTCACGCCGCCCGTGGGCGGGGCGGCCGAGCAGGCCGAGCCGTCGACCTGGGACGCGTTCCTCGCCTGGGCGAAGCCGAAGCTCGACGCGCTCAAGGCGAAGCAGGGCGAGGGCCTCGTCGTCGTCGCCGGCGCGAGCTCGTCGCCGACGCTGGCGCGGCTCAAGGCGCGGCTGCTCTCGGACGCGCGCTACCCCAAGGCGCGCTGGGTCGAGTGGGAGCCGCTCTCGGGCGACGCGGCGCTCGCCGGCGCGCGGCTCGCGTTCGGCGGCAAGGCGCACCGCGCGCACCTGCGGCTCGACCGGGCGCAGGTGATCGCCTCGTTCGACGCCGACCTCCTGGGCGACCACCCGGCCGGGCTCCGGCACGCGCGCGAGTTCGCGCGCGGGCGGCGCGGCCAGGACGGCGCCATGAACCGCCTGTGGGTGGTCGAGGGCACGTTCAGCAACACGGGCAGCACCGCCGACGAGCGGCTCCCCGTGCCGACGAGCCGGATCGAGGGCGTGGCGCTCGCGCTCGCGGCCGAGCTCGGCCGCCGCGCCCCGGAGCTCGGGCTCGGCGACGCGCTGCTCGCCAAGGCGGCGGCGCACGCGCCGGCGGCGACCGACCCGGTCGCCGGGTTCGTGGCCGAGCTGGCGGACGACCTGCTCGCCCACCGCGGCGCGTCGGTCCTCGCGGCCGGCCCGCGCCAGCCGGCGTCGCTCCACGCGCTCCTGCACGCGCTCAACGCCGCGCTCGGGAACGTGGGCGCGACGGTCAGCTACACGGCCGAGCCGGGCGAGGACGCGACCCAGCGCCCGACGCACCAGGACGCCATGCGCGAGCTCGCGGGCGCGCTCAAGGGCGGGGCGAGCATGCTGCTCGTCCTCGACTCGAACCCGGTGTTCACGGCGCCGGTCGACCTCGGGCTGGCCGAGGCCATGGACCGGGTCCCCGCCCGCGTCCACCTGGGCCTGTGGTTCGACGAGACGGCCCGCCGCTGCCACTGGCACCTGCCCATGGCGCACGCGCTCGAGGGCTGGTCCGACGCGCGCGCGCACGACGGCACGGTGTCGCTCGCGCAGCCGCTGATCGCGCCGCTCTACGCGGGGCGGACGGCCGCGGAGCTCCTGGCCCTGCTCCTCAACGAGCTCCAGAAGACCGGCTACGACCTCGTCCGCCGGACCTTCCAGGACCTGGTCGGGGTCGCCCCGCGCGGCGACGACAAGGAGCGGTTCGAGCGGGCCTGGCGGCAGGCGCTCCACGACGGGGTGCTCGCGGGCAGCGCGCTGCCCGCAACGGCGCCCAAGGTCGCGCTCGACGCGATCGCCGCGGCGCTCCCCGCGGCGCCCGCGGCGCCGGCGAGCCGCGAGCGGCTCGAGCTCACGTTCACGGCCGACGACCACGTGCACGACGGCCGGTTCGCGAACAACGCCTGGCTCCAGGAGAAGCCCTCGTCGCTCACGAAGCTGACCTGGGACAACGCCGCGCTCGTGAGCCCCTTCACGGCCAAGGAGCTGGGGCTCAAGGGTGACGACGTGGTCCGCCTGACGGTCGACCACGCCGGGCAGCCGCTCTCGCTCGAGGTCCCCGTGCACGTCCTGCCCGGGCTCCCGAGCTGGACGGTCGCCCTGAGCCTCGGCTACGGCCGGACGGCCGCCGGCGTCGTCGGCGACGGCTGCGGGTTCGACGCCTACAAGCTGCGGACCTCGACGGCCCCCTGGTCGACGACGGTCGCCCTCGTCCCGGCCGGCCGGACCTACGCGCTCGCGACGACGCAGGACCACCACTCGATCGACACCGAGATCGCGCGCAAGGAGACCCACCGGCGCGTGTTCGGCGAGGAGATCGACGGGAGCGCCAAGCGCGAGGTCTACACGGCCCCGCTGTTCCAGGAGGCCACGCTCTCGGAGTACGTCGCCGACCCGCACTTCGCGAAGTCCGTCCCGGGGCCCGACCCGGCCACGACCCAGCTCTGGCAGGACCCGATCGACTACTCGAAGGGCCACCGCTGGGGCATGGCGATCGACCTCTCGGCCTGCACCGGCTGCGGCGCCTGCGTCGTCGCCTGCCAGGCCGAGAACAACATCCCGGTCGTCGGCAAGTCCGAGGTGATCCGCGGGCGAGAGATGCACTGGCTGCGGATCGACCGCTACTTCAAGGGCGACCCGCTCGCCGACCCGCTCGCCCCCGTGGTGGCCCCGGCGGCGCCCGGCGGCGGACCGGAGCAGGAGGGCGAGGCCCCTCGCCCGGCGTGGCAGCCGCGCCGGCTCGAGGTCGCGCATCAGCCGGTGCCGTGCATGCAGTGCGAGAACGCCCCCTGCGAGGCCGTCTGCCCGGTCGCGGCGACGACCCACAGCGAGGAGGGCCTCAACGACATGGCCTACAACCGCTGCGTCGGCACGCGGTACTGCGCCAACAACTGCGCCTACAAGGTGCGGCGGTTCAACTACTTCTGGAACCACCACGGGCCGTTCCACCCGCGGAGCCTGCCGATCGCGGGTCAGCCCGAGCTGCCGAAGCCCCCGCAGCTCACGGCCCGCCTGACCGACACCGAGAAGATGTACATGAACCCCGAGGTCACGATCCGTGCGCGGGGCGTCATGGAGAAGTGCACCTACTGCGTGCAGCGGATCAAGGCCGCCTCGATCCCGGCGCGCAACGAGAAGCGCAAGGTCCGCGACGGCGAGATCCGGACCGCCTGCCAGCAGGTCTGCCCGTCCGAGGCGATCGTCTTCGGCGACCTGAACGACCCCGAGAGCCAGGTGAGCAAGCTGCAGGGCGGCGACCGCAGCTACTCCATGCTGGCGCTCCTCAACGCGCGCCCGCGGACGCAGTACCTCGCCAAGCTGCGCAACCCGGCCGGCGGGGAGGCCTGACATGAGCGCGACCACCGCCCCGGCCGCGCACGACGCGCCGGCGATCGACAGCAACACCTGGGACGACCCGGCGCGGCGCGCCCCGCTCGTCACGGGCGGGCTCGGGTTCCGCGGGATCACGGACGGCGTGTGCGGCGTCGTCGAGGCCCCGCAGCCCCCGCGGGCCTGGTTCGTGGCTTTCGGCGCGTCGCTCGTGTTCCTCGCGATCCTCGGCCTGATGCTCGGCTACCTGATCATCACGGGCGTCGGGGTGTGGGGCAACAAGAGCCCCGTGTTCTGGGGCTGGCCGATCGTGAACTTCGTGTTCTGGGTCGGCATCGGCCACGCCGGCACGCTGATCTCGGCGATCCTCTACCTGTTCCGCCAGAAGTGGCGCACCGGGATCAACCGGGCCGCGGAGGCCATGACCATCTTCGCGGTGATCTGCGCCGGGCTCTACCCCGGCGTCCACATCGGCCGCGTATGGGCCGCCTACTACCTGTTCCCGCTGCCCAACCAAATGGACATGTGGCCGCAGTTCCGCTCGCCCCTCATGTGGGACGTGTTCGCGGTCAACACCTACCTGACGGTCTCGGCGCTGTTCTGGTACATGGGCCTCGTGCCCGACCTCGCGACGCTCCGCGACCGGGCGCCGACCCGCCTCCGGCAGGTCCTCTACGGCTTCTTCGCGCTCGGGTGGCGCGGGTCGAACCGGCACTGGCACCGCTACGAGCGGGCCTACCTGATCCTCGCCGCGCTCGCGACGCCGCTCGTGCTCTCGGTGCACTCGGTCGTCTCGTTCGACTTCGCGACGTCGCAGATCCCCGGCTGGCACACGACGATCTTCCCGCCCTACTTCGTGGCGGGCGCGATCTTCTCGGGCTTCGCCATGGTCGTGACCCTGCTCGTCCCCGCCCGCAAGCTGTTCGGGCTCGAGCACTTCATCACCATGCGCCACCTCGAGAACATGAACAAGATCATCCTGACCACGGGCTGCATGGTCGGGCTCGCCTACGGGACCGAGTTCTTCATCGCCGCCTACTCGGGCAACCCGCTCGAGCAGTTCGCGTTCCTGGCCCGAGCCCGGGCCCACTTCGGCTGGGCCTACTTGTCCATGATCTTCTGCAACGTCGTCGTCCCGCAGCTCTTCTGGTTCAAGAAGCTGCGCACGAACGTGTGGGTCATGTTCGTCGCCTGCATCTTCGTGAACATCGGCATGTGGTTCGAGCGGTTCGTGATCATCGTCACGTCGCTCACGGCCGACTTCCTCCCGGCGGCCTGGGACTACTACACGCCGACCTGGGTCGACATCCTCACGTTCGCGGGCACGTTCGGCCTGTTCATGACGCTGTTCCTGCTCTTCTGCCGGTTCCTGCCCATGATCGCGATCTCCGAGGTCAAGGGCGTGCTCCCCCACGAGCACCCCGACCTCGGCTTCCACCACGACGACCACGGCGCGGGCGCCGGCCACGGCCACGCCAAGCCGGCGGAGGTGACCCCGTGAGCACGGCGACGCTCGACCACGCGAAGCAGGCCGCGGCGGCGGCGGAGGCCGCGGCGCCGAAGCACGCCGGGCTCCTGCTCGAGTTCGAGACCCCGGCCGCGCTCATGAAGGCGGCCGAGCAGGTCCGCGACGCGGGCTTCTCGAAGTGGGACTGCCACACGCCCTACCCGGTCCACGGGCTCGACCGGTGCATGGGGATCCAGCCCACGATCCTCCCCTGGATCGTGCTCGGCGGCGGCCTCACCGGCTGCACGCTGGGGCTGATCCTCCAGGCCTACACGAACGGGATCGAGCTGCCCGTCTCGCTCATGCAGGCCGAGAACGGGGTGATCCGGGAGCTGCTCGCGCCCTTCCTCCCGAGCGGCTACCCGTACGTCGTGAGCGGCAAGCCGATCTTCAGCATCCCCGCGAACATCCCCGTCATGTTCGAGCTGACGATCCTGCTCTCGGCCTTCGCCGCGTTCTTCGGCATGTGGGGGCTCAACATGCTCCCGCGGTTCCACCACCCGGTGTTCACGAGCGCGCGGTTCAAGCGGGCCACGAACGACCGGTTCTTCATCAGCATCGAGGCGGAGGACCCGCGCTACGACCGGCAGCGCACGCGCGCGCTCGCCGACGGGCTCGGCGCGGCCCACGTCGAGGAGCTCGTGGCATGAGCGCGCTCTTGCCCCCCTGGTTCAAGCCCGCCGCCGTCGTCCTGGGCGCCCTCTCGCTCGTCCCGTTCGGGGTGATCGCGCGGGCGCGCAACGTCACGACGACGAGCCCGCGGATCCACATCATCCGCGACATGGACAGCCAGGAGAAGTTCAAGGCCCAGGCCGAGAGCGCCCTGTTCGCGGACGGGCGCGCCATGCGCCCGCCGGTCCCGGGCACCGTCGCCCGCGGCGAGCTCATGGACGACGACCACCTCGAGCGCGGCCTCGACCCCGACGGCAAGTTCGCGGCGACGCTCCCCGCGGCGCTCGGCCTGGCCGACGACGCGAAGCTCGCCGCCTTGCTCGAGCGCGGGCGCGAGCGCTACGGGATCCACTGCGCGCCCTGCCACGGCCTGTCCGGCTGGGGCGACGGCATGATCCACCAGCGCGCGCTGCTCCTCACCGAGAAGCGCCCGCCCGAGGACGGCATGCAGTGGGTGCCGCCGACGAACTACCACTCCGACGCGCTGCGGGCCTACCCGGTCGGTCGCCTGTTCCACGTCGCGACCCACGGGATCCGCAACATGGCCGGCTACGGCGCGCAGATGTCGACCCGTGACCGCTGGGCCGTGGCCGCCTACGTGAAGGCGCTCCAGCACAGCCAGCACCCGGAGATGCAGTAGTGGCCAGCGCGACCATGACGGCGCCCGCCCAGCTCGGCGCCCGCCGGATCGACGACCTGCTGCCCCGGATCAACCGCGGGGTCCAGATGGCGTTCGTCGTCGGCGCCCTCCTGACCCTCCTGTCGTTCGTCGTGCCCGCGTTTCGCGAGCGCGTGTGGGCGACGTACCTCGCCGCGTTCACCTTCTACCTGGGGATCACGCTCGGCGGGCTGTTCTTCGTCGTGCTCCAGCACCTCGTGCGCGCCGGCTGGAGCGTCGTCGTCCGCCGCGTCGCCGAGGGGATCGCGCTCAACACGAAGCTGCTGCCCGTCCTGTTCATCCCCGTCGCGGTCGGGACCTACCAGGGCCACCTGCACCCCGCGGCCGCGGCCCACGCCGACCACGGCGGCGGGCACGGCGCCGCCCACGCGCCGGCCGACCCGGGCCACGCGGCCCCCGGGGGCGCGCCCGCCCCCGCCGACCCTGCGCACGGGGCCGGCCACGGCGGGGGGCACCACGCCCCGCACGCCCCGCTCAAGGCGAAGTGGCTCTCGTTCCCGTGGTTCCTCGGGCGCATGCTCCTGTTCTTCGCGATCTGGTACGGGATCGCGAGCTACTTCTACGGGTCGTCTGTGGCCCAGGACCAGGACGGGGACCCGGCGCGGACCTCGCGCATGACCTGGTGGGCGGCGCCGCTCATGATCGTGTTCGCGCTCACCTGCTCGCTCGCCGGCTTCGACCTGCTCATGGCGCTCGACCCGTACTGGTACAGCACCATGTTCGGCGTCTACTTCTTCGCCGGCTGCTTCCTCTCGTTCATGGCGACCTTGATCATCGCCTTCTACGTCCTGCGCCGGCACGGCCTGGCCTGGGAGGTCGGGCCCGAGCACTACCACGACATGGGCAAGTTCATGTTCGCCTTCGTCGTGTTCTGGGCCTACATCGCCTACTCCCAGTTCATGCTGATCTGGTACGGCAACATCCCCGAGGAGACGGTCTGGTACCTCCGGCGCATGGAGCACGGCTGGCTGCTCGTGTCGGCCTGGCTGATCGTCGGTCACTTCGTGATCCCGTTCCTCGCGCTGCTCTCGCGCTTCCCGAAGCGCCGGCCGGAGCTGCTCGTGGCGGGGTCGGCGTGGGTCCTGTTCGTCCACTACATCGACCTGCAGTGGTTGATCCTGCCCCAGCCGGAGGCGGCGCGCGCCGTCCCCGTGCCGCTGCTCGACCTGGGGCTCCTGCTCGTGCTGGGCGCCGTCTACGTGCGGTCGACCGCGGCGAACCTGACCGGGGTGTCGCTGATCCCGGAGCGCGACCCGCGCCTCCGCGACAGCCTCGCCCACGAGAACTTCTGACCCCAGGCAGCGCGAGGGCACCCACGTGAGCACCACGACCCAGGTCCACCACGCGACGGCGCACGGCGGCCACCACGAGGCCGGCGAGGAGCGCGACCCGCCGGCGCTCCCGACGTACCTGCTCGGGATCGCCGGGACGGCGATCTTCCTGGCGATCGTGCTGGGGCTCGACGCGCTCCACGGCGCGTACACCTTCCACGAGGTGATCCGCCAGGCGGACATGCCCGATCAGGTCCAGCTCGTGGACGGCTCGCTCCAGGCCGGGCGGGTCCTCGTCGACGGCCAGGCCGGCGTCGTCCTCCAGACGGCGTCGGGCCGCGAGGCGATCCCGCGGGCGCGGGTGAAGGCGGTCGTCTACACGCGCGCGGTCGACCAGGTCGAGCACGCCCACCGGCGCGAGCTCGAGGCGGGCCACGTGGTCCGGCGCGACGAGGGCGCGCCGGTCGTCCAGGCCGCCGCGATCGAGGCGGCCATGCACGAGGTCGGGCAGCGCCTGCGCGGGGCGCGCTGAGGCGCGACCTCGACGCGGACGGCGGATCGAAGACGACGATGGAGGCGCAGGTGGCGGGACGGCCGACGGGACGACGGCGAGCGGAGCGGGCGCGCGATGGCGCGCCGCGCGGCCGCGTCGTCGTCGCCGCGCTCGCCCTGCTCGCCTGCGGCGGGGCCTCCCCGGCGGTGACCCGGGCGCAGGCGCTCCCGCCCGCGCCGTCCCCTGCGGACCTGCCGGACGGCCCCCGCCCCGGCGAGCCGGGCTGGGTGCCCCCGCACGAGCGCCTGCCGGGCGAGCTCGAGGGCGTGGGCATCACCCCTCGGCCCGACGCCGCGCTCCCGCTCGACGCGCCGTTCCGCGACGAGGCGGGCCAGCCGGTCGTCCTGGGCGACTACTTCGGCCGCGGGCGCCCGGTCCTCGTCGTCCTCGCCTACTACCGCTGCCCCATGCTGTGCGGGCTCGTGTTCCAGGCGGCCGTCGACGGGCTGAAGCCGCTGCCCTACCTCCCCGGGCAGGAGTACGAGCTCGTCGTCGCGAGCATCGACGCCCGCGAGACCCCCGCCCTCGCGGAGGGCAAGAAGGAGCACGTGCTCGCGGCGCTCGGCAAGACCGCCGAGGCCGCCGCGGGGGTCCACTTCCTCACGGGGCCGCAGCCGAGCATCGACCGCCTCGCGGGCGCGCTCGGGTTCGCCTTCCGCTACGTCCCGGAGCAGGACGACTTCGCCCACGCGGCCGGGATCTTCGTCGCGACGCCCGACGGGCGGCTCTCGCGCACGCTCTCGGGCCTCGCCTACGACCCCGAGACGCTCCGGCTCTCGATCGTCGAGGCCAGCGCGGGGAAGGTCGGCTCGGTCCTCGACCAGATCGTGCTCTACTGCTTCCACTACGACCCGAAGACGGGCCGCTACACCCCCGTCGTGATGAACATCATGCGCCTCGGCGCGGGCCTCACGGTGCTCCTCCTGGGCACCCTCGTGGGCACGCTCCTCTGGCGCGAGCGGCGGGCGACCGCGCACGCCGCGGCCGCCGCGGCGCAGGTCTCCCCGACCGACCCCGCGACCTCCTCCCACCACGCCTCGACCCTGGGGACGCCATGACGCAGAGCCTCCTGGGCCCGCTCCTCCTCGCCGCCGCCGACGGCCCCACGGGCCGCACGTTCTGGATGCCCCCGCAGGCGTCCACGATCGCGGCCGAGGTGGACTGGCTCTACTACTTCATCTACTGGCTGTGCCTCGCCTTCTTCGTCGCGATCATCGCGCTCAAGGTGCTGTTCGCGGTGCGCTACGCGCGTCGCACGCCCGGGCAGCAGGCCGAGCCGGACGCGCCGACGCACAACACGCCGATCGAGGTCACGTGGAGCGTGATCCCGCTGATCCTCGTGATCGTGATCTTCTACGTCGGGTTCGAGGGCTACATGAAGCTCTCGGTGGCGCCGCAGAACGCCTACACGATCGACGTGACGGGCAAGAAGTGGTCCTGGAGCTTCGCCTACCCGAACGGCGTGACCGACGGCGGCGAGATCCACGTGCCCGCGGGCGAGCCGGTCAAGCTCGTCATGACGAGCCAGGACGTCCTCCACTCGTTCTTCGTGCCGGACTTCCGCGTCAAGCAGGACGTGCTGCCGGGCCGCTACACGACGCTCTGGTTCGAGGCGCTGCGCCCGCCCGAGGGGCAGGACACGGCCGAGCACTTCGTGTTCTGCACCGAGTACTGCGGGACCTCGCACTCGGACATGCGCGCGACGCTCGTCGTCCACAAGGACCGCGCCCACTTCGACGCCTGGCTCGAGAAGAAGGGGACGCCCGAGATCACGGTCGACGCGGGGCGCGAGCTCTACGAGAAGAACTGCAAGGTCTGCCACCTGACGGACAAGCCCTACACCGGCCCGTCCTTCGGCGACCTGGCGAAGTGGCTCAAGGACGGCGCCGAGCGCCCGCTCGCGGCCGGCGGCGCGGTCAAGGTCGACGAGGAGTACCTCCGCGAGTCGATCTGGGAGCCGAACGCCAAGCTCGCGCAGGGCTTCTCGCCCGCCATGCCGACGTTCAAGGGACAGCTCAAGGACCCGCACATCCGGGCCCTGATCCTCTACATCCGCAGCCTCGCGCAGTAGGCCGGGAGCCATGAAGGACAACTACCTCACGCACTCGAAGGGCTTCCTGTCGTGGGCCCTGACGCTCGATCACAAGCGGATCGGGCTCATGTACCTCGTCGCGACGCTCGGCTCGTTCTTCGTCGCCGGCATGCTCGCGCTCGTCGTCCGCACGGAGCTGTGGGCGCCGGACCCGACGATCATCAGCGCCGACCGCTACAACCAGGCGTTCACGCTCCACGGCGCGATCATGGTGTTCCTGTTCATCATCCCGGCCGTGCCCGGGGCGCTCGGGAACTTCGTGCTCCCGATCATGCTCGGGGCCAAGGACGTCGCGTTCCCGCGCCTGAACCTGCTCAGCTTCTACCTGTGGATGCTGGGCGGCGCGATCGCCGTGCTCTCGATCCTCTCGGGCGGCGTCGACACGGGCTGGACGTTCTACACGCCCTACAGCACCGAGCCCGAGCGGCTCGGCGTCGTCATGATGGCGACGGGCGTGTTCATCCTCGGGTTCAGCTCGATCTTCACCGGGCTGAACTTCGTGGTCACGATCCACAAGCTGCGCCCGCCGGGCATGACCTGGTTCCGGCTCCCGCTCTTCCTCTGGGCGACGTACGCGACCGCGCTGATCCAGGTCATGGCGACCCCGGTGATCGGGATCACGCTGCTGCTCCTGATCCTCGAGCGGACCATGATGATCGGGATCTTCAACCCGAAGCTCGGCGGGGACCCGGTGCTGTTCCAGCACTTCTTCTGGTTCTACTCGCACCCGGCCGTGTACATCATGATCCTCCCGCCGCTCGGGATCATCTCCGAGCTGATCGCGGCCTTCTGCCGGCGCGAGCTGTTCGGCTACAAGTTCATCGCGTTCAGCAGCGTCGCGATCGCGGCCTTCGGGTTCCTCGTGTGGGGCCACCACATGTTCACGAGCGGGCAGTCGACGCTCATGAGCATGATGTTCAGCGCGCTCACGTTCAGCGTCTCGATCCCGACGGCCGTCAAGATCTTCAACTGGCTGGCCACGATGTACAAGGGCTCGATCAGCTTCGAGACCCCCATGCTCTACGCGCTGACGTTCCTGTTCACCTTCTCGATCGGGGGGCTGACGGGGATCTTCCTCGGCGCGCTCTCGACCGACATCCACCTCCACGACACCTACTTCGTCGTGGCCCACTTCCACTACGTCATGATGGGCGGCGGCGTGATCGGCCTGCTCGGCGGCCTGCACTACTGGTGGCCGAAGATGACCGGCAAGATGTACGACGAGGGGCCGGCGAAGCTCGCCTGTGCGCTCGTGTTCATCGGCTTCAACACGACGTTCTTCGTCCAGTTCGTCATGGGCAGCCAGGGCATGCCGCGCCGCTACTACAACTACGACCCGAGCTTCCAGATCTACCACCAGGTCTCGACGGTGGGCTCGTACATCCTCGCGGCGGCGTTCTTCCTCATGCTCTTCTACCTGCTCAAGTCGCTCGCGACCGGCCGGCAGGCGCCGGACAACCCGTGGGGCGCGTCGACGCTCGAGTGGCAGTGCAGCTCGCCGCCGCCCCACGACAACTTCTCGACCACCCCGACGGTGGGCGACCCGTACGACTTCTCCGGCATGACCTACGACCCGCAGATCGGCGGCTGGCGGCCCAAGGGCGCGCCCGCCGCGCAGGGAGCGGCCTGACATGGGCGACCAGCACGCGCACGGGGCCGGGGACGGGCACGGGCACGACCCGAACCAGGCCCATCACTTCGACACGATGGACCAGCAGATCGAGGCCTGCAAGATGGGCATGTGGCTGTTCCTGGCCACCGAGGTGCTCCTCTTCGCCGGCCTGTTCTGCGCCTACACGGTCTACCGGGGCAACCACCCCGAGGTGTTCCACCACGCGAGCCTGTTCCTCGACACGAAGCTCGGCGCGCTGAACACGGTGATCCTGCTCCTCTCGAGCTTCACGGCGGCCTGGGCCGTCCGCGCGGCGCAGCTCCGGCAGATCGCGAAGCTCAAGCTCCTGCTCGTGCTCACGCTGGCCGGGGCCGTGGGCTTCCTCGTGGTCAAGTACGTCGAGTACTCGGCCAAGTTCGAGCACGGGCTCCTGTGGGGGCTCCGCTACGACCCGCACGACGACGGCCACCACCCGGCGCCGAAGCCGGCGGGCGCCCCCGGGCTCGTGCTCGCGGGCGCGACGACGCAGGAGTACGCGGTCGCGACGCCCTGGGACGACCTGACGGCGGTCCAGGACAAGTCGCTCGTGAAGCCGGCGGGCAACGAGGTCGCGGTCCAGGCGGTCGACGGGCGCGTGGTGCCGGAGGAGGGCGCGCCGCCGCGCAAGCCCTGGGTCGGCTCGGCCGAGCAGGTCCGGAACGTCCACATCTTCTTCGGGATCTACTTCGTCATGACGGGGCTCCACGGGCTCCACGTGCTGATCGGCATGGGCGCGATCGGCTGGGTGCTCCTCCGCGCGGCCAAGGGCGACTTCGACGGCGGCTACTACCTGCCCGTCGACCTCGTGGCCCTCTACTGGCACCTCGTCGACCTGATCTGGATCTACCTGTTCCCCCTCCTGTACCTGATCGGTTGAGGCGAGACCCATGTCGGACGCGAGCGCGCACGAGACCGGTCACGGCCACGCCCACGGCGGCGGCCACCACCCGCACGTGGTGCCCATGTGGCTCCTGTTCGGGGTGATCGGGATCCTCCTCTTCCTGACCGTCGTCACGGTCGCCGCCGCGCAGGTCGACCTGGGCGGCGGCGCGAACGTCGTCGTCGCGGTCCTGATCGCGTCGGTGAAGGCCGCCTTCGTGGCGCTCTACTTCATGCACCTGCGCTGGGACAAGCCGTTCAACGCGTTCATCCTGCTCCTGTCGATCTTCTTCCTCGCGCTGTTCCTCGGCTTCGCGCTGCTCGACACCTCGCAGTATCAGGACTCGATCGACGTGCGCTACGCCGAGGAGTCGATCAAGGCGCTCAAGGCCGCGCAGCCGGCGGCGGCCCACTGACGCGGCAAGTCGCGCCGCGACGGTCGTTCGCCCCGCGGACGGTCGACCCGGCGCCGCGCGCGGCGTAGCCTCCCCTCACCGCACACTTCTCGGTCCGCCGCGCGCGGCCGCCCTGGAGGTCTCCATGCGTTCGCTTCGTCACGGGCTCGGCGCCCTCGGCCTGGGCCTCATCCTCGCGGGGTGTCCTGCCGACCCGAACGCCGGCAAGACCGGCGGCACGGCGCCGACCCCGCCCGGGCCCGCGGCCGGCGGCGGCGCCGACCGGAAGGCGCTGCAGGAGCGGGCGAAGAACATGTTCGCCCCGCTGCCGGCCGACATGGCGGACGCCAAGCACCCGATCACCGACGAGCGGGTCGCGCTCGGCAAGGCGCTCTACTTCGACACCCGCCTGTCGAAGGCGAACGACATCTCCTGCAACACGTGCCACGACCTGGCCGCGTTCGGGGTCGACAACAAGCCCGTCTCCCCCGGCCACGAGGGCCAGCTCGGCGACCGGAACTCGCCCACCGTCTACAACGCGGCGCTCCAGTTCCGGCAGTTCTGGGACGGGCGCGCGGCCGACGTCGAGGAGCAAGCGACGAAGCCGATCACGAACCCGGTCGAGATGGCCATGGCCGACGACGCGGCCGTGGTCGAGAAGCTCAAGGGGATCCCGGGCTACGCGCCGCTGTTCAAGGCCGCCTTCGAGGACGAGGCCGACCCGATCTCCATGCACAACGTGGGCGTCGCGATCGGCGCCTTCGAGCGGACGCTCACGACGCCGTCGCGCTGGGACGAGTTCCTGGGCGGCAAGCTCGACGCGCTCTCCGACCAGGAGGTCAAGGGCCTCTCGACCTTCCTCGAGGTGAACTGCCAGATGTGCCACCTCGGCCCGCTCCTCGGCGGCGGGATGTACCAGAAGCTCGGGCTCATGAAGCCGTACGAGACGAAGGACACGGGGCGCCACAAGGAGACGGGGAGCGACGCGGACAAGTACTTCTTCAAGGTCTCGCCGCTGCTCAACGTCGAGAAGACGGCGCCCTACCTCCACGACGGCTCGCTCGCGACGCTCGAGGAGGTCACGAAGATGATGGCCGAGTACCAGCTCGGCAAGACGCTCACCGACGAGCAGACCGCCGACCTGGTGGCCTTCATGAAGGCGCTCACCGGCAAGCTGCCCGAGGACAAGATCCAGAAGCCGACGCTCCCCGAGTGAGCTGGCGGGGGCCGGGGGCGCTCCGCAGGCGCCCCCGGACTTCACGAGCCCGACCGGGCCCGGGCGGGTCGTCGCGGCGCCTCGCCCAGGCCCCTTCGGCCTGGCGCGGGGCGGCCCGTGGACGGAGCGCGGGGGCCCAGCGTGGGTGAGGCGTCGGGGCGGCTGCGAGCGACGAAGGAGCGGCCGCTGCCCGAGGCCGCGCCGCTCGGGCTCGCGCTGTTCCTCGGGTCGCTCGGGGTCCTGTTCGTCGGCCTCGTCGTGGCGGTCGTGCTCGTGCGGTTCCGCGTCGAGGACTGGCGCCCCGAGCAGGCGGGCGGGCTCCCGTGGCCCGTGTGGGCCAGCACGGCGCTGCTCGTCGTCGTGAGCCTGGCGCTGCACCGGGCCGTCGGTGCGGCCCGCGCGGGCGGCACCGCGGGGGTGCGGGGCGGGCTCCTCGTCGCCGCCGCGGCCGCGGGGCTGTTCCTGGGCAGCCAGGCGCTCGCCTGGGCTGACCTCCAGGCCCGGTGGGGCGGCGGCGACGTGGGCGCGCTGCGCGTGTTCACCTTCCACGCGCTGACCGGCACGCACGCGGCGCACGTCGTGGGCGGGCTGGTCCCGCTCGCCGTCGCCGCGCGCCGGGCCTTCCGGGGGCGCTACGGGCCCGACGATCATGGCGGGCTCCGGCTCCTCGCGACCTACTGGCACTTCCTCGACGCGGTGTGGCTCGCGCTCCTCGGGGTGCTCTGGGCGCTCGGGTAGGGCGGTCGGCCGCGAGCGCGCCGTCGCACAAAGGGTTAGACTGAGAAACCGGGGCTCAGCCCCGCGCGTCCAAGGGACGTGGCAGCCCCGGGAGCGCTCGTGACGACCCCCCTCAGCGCCGCTCGCCCGATCCCCCGGCGCCTGGGCGCCTTCGAGGTCGAGGCCCCGATCGGCCGCGGCGGCATGGGCGCGGTGTTCCGCGGGCGCGACCCCATGCTCGACCGGCCCGTCGCGATCAAGGTGATCGGCGAGGAGCTGCTCGGCGACCTCGACTACGTCGAGCGGTTCCTGCGCGAGGCGCGGACGGCCGCGCGCCTCAGCCACCCGAACGTCGTCGCCGTCTACGGGGCCGGGCACGACCACGGCGTGGCGTGGATCGCGTTCGAGCTCGTCGAGGGCGGCACGCTGTCGGGCTTCGCGCGGGCGCTCGCTCCGTTCCCCGTGCGCGAGGCCTGCCGGGTCGTGCGCGACGCGGCCCTCGGCCTCGCCGCCGCGCACGCGCTCGGGATCGTGCATCGCGACCTGAAGCCCGACAACGTGCTGCTCACGGCCGCGGGCCAGGTCAAGCTGGCCGACTTCGGGCTCGCGCGGACGGCGGGGGATCAGCGGATCACCCAGACCGGGGCCTTCGTGGGCACGCCCCAGTACTGCTCGCCCGAGCAGTGCAACGGGGAGGACACGGGCCCGGCGTCCGATCTGTACTCGCTCGGCGTCGTGCTCTACGAGCTGCTCACCGGACGTCCGCCCCACGAGGCCCCGACGCCGATCGCGTTGTTCAAGCGGATCCTCACCGACCCGCCGCCGCCGCTCGCGCGCGAGGGCGTCCCGCCCTCGCTCGTGGCCGTGGTCGAGCGCCTGCTCCGCAAGGAGCCCGGGGACCGCTACGCGAGCGCCGACGAGCTCGCGCGGGACCTCGAGCGGATCCTCGAGCGCCTCCCCGCCCCGTCGGACGACGCGGAGGCGCGGGCGGAGCGCTCGCGTGTGGGCGAGGCCCTGGCCGAGGTGGCCCGGGCTTCGGCGGCGGGCCGGGCCGCGGCCGCCGCGGGGCAGGGCTCCGCGAGCGACGTCACCGTGCTCGAGAAGCGCCCCGGCTTCAGCCCCGGCGTGGTCGGCGACACGGGGGCGGCCCCGCTCGGCCTGCGGTTCGAGGAGTCCAGCCCCGGCTCCCTCGTGCTCCCCGACGCGGGCGCGCCCGGCGTCGCCGCCGGGTCCGCGGGGGACGCGGCCGCCCGGTCGGCGACCCGCGTGGACCCCAGCGCGAGGGGGCTCCCCGGGCGCGCCGGGGCCCACGCGGACGCTGGCGACGCGGTCGGGGCCGGTCGACCGGCGCGGGGGGCCGGGGCCCGGGTCGCGCTCGTCGCCGCGGCGGCGCTCGTCCTCGCGACGGTCGCGCTCGTCGTGACCCGGCCCGCGGACCTCGAGCGCCGGCCGGCGCGCGTCGTCCTCGCGCCCTGGCGCAACGAGGTCAAGGACCCCGAGTTCGAGTGGCTCGGCGCGGCGCTCGCCGACTTCGTGAGCGTCCAGCTCGCCCCGCTCGAGGCCGTGGCCGTGGTCCACCCGCCCGAGGGCCTCGAGCCGCCCGGGGAGCAGCGCGAGCTCGCCCAGCTCTGTGGCCGGACTGGCGCGGACTACGCGGTCGGCGGCCGGTTCTACACGCCCCCCGGCCAGGAGCGCGTCCTGATCGTCCTCCACGTGGTCGGGAAGGACGGCCGCACCGTCGCGTCGGACCAGCGCACGGTCACGAAGAGCGAGGTCCTCGCGCGCCTCGACGAGTCGGCCCAGGCGGCCCGGAAGGCGCTCGCCGCGGCCTGGGTCCTCGAGCCGCGCCGCCGCGACGACGCGGCGACCCTCCAGGCGTCCGCGCCGCGCGCGCCGGAGGCGGAGCAGGCCAAGGCGGCCGGGGCGCCGGCCCATGAGCTCGCGGAGCCGCCTCGCGACGAGGACGGCTTCACCGCCTCCCGGGAGGAGGGCGCCTCGGGCCCGAGC
The DNA here is from genome assembly GCA_024711205.1 of Planctomycetota bacterium. Classification (GTDB taxonomy): domain Bacteria; phylum Planctomycetota; class J058; order J058; family J058; genus JANJTH01. The sequence goes on from JANJTH010000735.1 coordinate 18,859, forward strand.
GCGGGCGGCGACGCCGGCGGCGGGGCGGGCGGCGACGCCGGCGACGAGGCCGGCGGCGGGGCGCCGCCCCCCGTCGCGACTCCGGCCTCGCCCCGGCCACCCTCGGGGTCCGCCCCCGGGGGCGGCGAGAGCCTGGAGGAGCAGAGGCAGAGCGCCGGCCGCGCGCGCTCGCCCTCGACGGGCCGGCAAGCGGCCAAGGAGGAGAAGCAGAACGCCGGGCTCGCGCAGCGAGACCTGTCCGGGACGCCCTCGAAGCCGGCGGGGACGTCGCGGGCGCGGGAGCGCGACGCGCAGGACGGCGCCCCCACGCTCGCGCAGGAGCTGCGCGCCCACGCGCAGGCGGAGTGGTGGCTCCTGGGCCGGCTCGTCCTCCAGGCCACGCGGAGCGGGGACGCCGAGGCGCTCGAGGCGGCGCGCGCGATCGTCGAGGCTCGCCGCGGCGAGCCGGACGCCGAGCGCGTCCGGCCGCTCCTCCTGCGCGCGCGCGCCCGTCGCTAGTGTCCCTCGCCGGATAGCCCGCCGAAGCCCTCCGCGAAGCGGGCGTCGTCGCTCGCGAGGCGGGAGCAAGTCGAGCACTCCGGGAGGGACTGTGAGTTGCGACCAACGACGCGAGCGGCGACGCAGGCGAGCGGAGGCGAGGCGGCGTCTCCGGCCGGGCCTCGAGTCCGCAGAGCGCCTGCCGGGGGACCCGCTCCGCGCGCGGTCCCGGCTCGTTGGACCTCCCTCCGGTCGGTCCGCCGGGCGCGTCCGGCCGCTCCTCCTGCGCGCGCGCCCGCCGCGAGTCCGCACAGAGCGCCTGCCGGGGGGGGCCTGCTCCGCGCGCGGTCCCGGCTCGTCGGACCTCCCTCCGGTCGGGTCCGCCGAGTCCGGCCCCCGCACGTCGCTGATGCGTGCGCGGCGGGGCGCGGGCGTCCAGACTGGCGCTCCGTGAGCACCGACCTGGGCTGGCCTGGACGCGGAGGGGCGCAGACGCGCGCGGAGGCCTGGGGCCTCGTCGACGACGAGGGCCGCCTCGCCTCGACCGGCGGGGACTGGGCGCGCCTCACGGAGGCCCTCGGGGTCCGCTGCGCGCCGGGGGCGCCGCTCGCCGAGGCCTGCGCCCGCGCCGAGGGCGCCCACCCCCTCGCGGCCGTCCTGGCGACGCGGGGGCAGGAGGTCCCCGCGGCCCCGGCCGAGCTCGCGCTCGTGGTGCCCGGCGGCCGCACCCTCCGCTGCCGGGTGGTCCCGCTCGCGGGGGCCGGCGACCGCGGCCGCCTCGTCGCCCTCGAGGAGCACGCTGGCGCGCCCGAGCCCCCGCTGGAGGAGGAGGTGCTCCGGGGCGTCGTCGCGCGGAGCGCCGAGGCGGTCGGCGTGATCGACCTCGAGGGCCGCTACCTCGTCCAGAACGACGCCCACCGGCGGCTGCTCGGCTGGTCCGACGAGGAGCTGCGAGGTCAGACCCCCGCGCTCCACCTGGGCGCCGAGGCGTTCGCCCGGATCGCGGCCGCCCTGGTCGCGGAGGGGCGGTTCGCGGGCGAGGTCCGGAGCCGCACACGGTCGGGCGAGGTCCGCCTCCTCCAGCTCGAGGCCTTCCCCGTGCTCGGCCCGGACGGGCGCCCGACCTGCTTCGTCGGGATCAAGCGCGACCTCGAGCAGCGCCGGGCCGCGGACGTCCTGCGCCAGAGCGAGGCGCGCCTGCGCGAGCTCGCCGCGGCCCTCCCGGGCGTCGTCTATCAGCTCCGGCTCGACCCGGACGGTGCGCGGTCGTTCCCGTTCGTGAGCGAGGGCGTGGGCGCCTTCGGGCTCGACCCGCGCGACGTCCAGGCCGACCCCGACGCGGCGTTCTCCCGCGTCCACCCCGAGGATCGCCCGGCCTTCGAGGCGTCGATCATGGCCTCGGCCCGGAGCCTGACCGTGTGGTCCCACGAGTTCCGCCTGCTCGGCGGGGGGGCCGCCGAGGCCGCAGGGCCCGCGGCGTATCGCTGGGTCCACGCCACGTCGAGCCCGCGGCGCCAGCCCGACGGGGCGATCGTGTGGAGCGGCGTCGTCCTCGACGTGACGGCCCGCAAGGCCATGGAGCGCGACCTCGAGCTGGCCCGCGACGCGGCGGAGGCCGCGGCGCGCGCGCGCGCGCGCTTCCTCGCCAACGTCAGCCACGAGATCCGCACGCCGCTCAACGCCGTCCTCGGGACCGCGGCGCTCCTCCAGGACGGCGCGCGCGACCCCGAGCAGCGCGAGGGCCTCGAGCTGATCCGGCGCAGCGGCGACGCGCTCGTGCGCATGCTCGATCAGGTGCTCGACCTCTCGAAGATCGAGTCGGGCCGCCTCGAGGTCGAGCGCCAGCCCTTCGACCTCGAGGCCTGCCTCGACGCCGTGGTCGACCTCATGGCGGCCCCCGCGGCCGAGCGGGGGCTCACGCTGGCGCATCACGTGGCGTCCGACGTCCCGCGCGCGGCGGTGGGGGACGAGGCCCGCCTGCGGCAGGTCCTCGTCAACCTGCTCAGCAACGCGATCAAGTTCACCGAGCGCGGCGAGGTGACCCTCGAGGTCGCGCGCGCGCCCGCCGCGCCGGGCGCGTGGCCCCTGGTCACGTGCGCGGTCCGCGACACCGGGATCGGGATCCCCGCCGATCGCCTCGACGGCCTGTTCCAGCCGTTCAACCAGCTCGACCCGTCGACGACGCGCCGCTACGGGGGGACCGGGCTCGGGCTCGCGATCTCGCGCCGCCTCGTCGAGCTCATGGACGGGCGGATCGAGGTCGAGACCGCGCCGGGCGTGGGCTCCACGTTCCGCGTCCACCTGCCGCTCGAGCCCGTGGCCGACCCCGCGGGCGACGCCTCGTCCGACCCGCAGGACCTCGCGCCGGGCGCCGGCCGACGCGCCGTGCTGCTCGCCGAGGGCGACGGGGCGCGCGCGCTGCTCGCCCGGCAGCTCCGCGACCTCGGGCTCGAGGTCGAGGCGCCGGCGGTCCTCGCGGCCCTCCGCGGGGCGACGGACACGCCGCCCGACCTGCTCGTCGTCGCGCGCTCGGCCCGCGGGGCCGACGAGCCCCTCCGTGCGTTGACGCTCGCCCGGGCGCGCTGGGGCGACGGGCCGCGCCTGGTCCTCGTGACCGACCGCGGCCGACGCGAGAGCGACCGGCTCGTCGCCGGCGTCGACGCCGTCGTCAGCCGCCCGGTCCACCGCCGCGCCCTCGCGCGGGCCGTCGCCGCGGCCCTCGAGGCGGCCGGGCCGCGCCCCCTCCAGGTGCTGGCCCTCGACGGCGACGCCGTGGGGCGCCTGATCCTCCAGCGCCTCGTCGAGCGCCTGGGGCACCGGGTCCGCCCGGTCGCGACCGAGGCCGAGGCGGACCTCGCGCTCGCGGGGGCCCGCTACGACCTCGTGCTCGTCGACCAGGCCGCCGCCCCCGACGGCGGGGCCGCCCTCGCCGCGCGCCTGCAGGCCGTCGGGCACCCGACGCGCGTGGTCCGCCTCGTGCCGCCCGGGCAGGCGACGACCTCGGGCGCGGGCGGGGCGTCGGGCCCCGCCCTGTGCGTCGTCCCCAAGCCGGTCCGGCTCGAGCACCTCGCGCCGCTCCTCGCGCGGCCCTGACCGCGCGCCCTGGCGCTACCTGCGGGCGCGGGCGATCTTCGTCCGGAGGTCCTCGACGATCCTCGCGACCTGCGTGCCCTCCGGGTGGTGCGCCGCGAAGTCGTCGCAGAGCGCGGCGGCGTCGTCCAGCCGGCCGGCCTCGACGAGCACCTCGCCGGCGTCGCGCAGGAACGTGAGCGGGAGCTCGCGCTGCCGCATGGCGTTGCGCTCGTGGAACCCGCGCTCCGCGAGCAGGGCCAGGGTCCGCCGGAAGCCGGCGCGCGCGTCGTCCGCGCGGTCCGGGAGCTTGACCAGGCACAGGGCCAGCCGGAGCTGGGCCCAGGGGCTCTCGGGGTCCTCCGCCGCCGCGCGCCGGGCGTGCTCGTGCTGCGCCTCCCAGGTGCGCGCCCCCTCGGCCACGACGACCCAGCCGCGGGCCCGCGAGACCGGGCCGAGCGCCCGCGACGGGTCGCGGGTCGTGAGCAGGGCCTCGAGCTTGCGCACGCCGCGGACCCGCGGCCCGCCCTCGAGCCGCGCGCCGTCGAGCTGCGCGGCGTCGTAGCGGGCCGCGAGGTACTCGGAGGCCGCGTCGCGGCCGCGGACGGGCGGGCCCTCCCAGCTCAGCAGGTAGTCGTCGAGCACGTCCACGTCGAGCCGGACGGCCGCCTCGAGGGCGCGCTGGAGGGCGGCCTCGCGGATCACGCGCTGGGCGAACAGCTCCCAGGCCTGCTCGAGCATGCGCTCGGCGCGCGCGCGGTCGGGGGGGCTCGAAGCCAGCGCTGCGAGGCGCTCGAGGGGCACGACCACGTCGCGCTCGACCTCCTGCGCCACGTCGAGCGGGGCGCGGTGGGCGCCGCCGTGGCGCGCCGCGTGGTCGCGCGCCCGCGCGTCGATGCGCTCGACGAGGGCCGCCGCGAGGCGGTCGGGGCGCGCGGCGCCCGCGCGCGCGAACCG
>JANJTH010000809.1 GCA_024711205.1 Planctomycetota bacterium
GCCGCGCGCGCCCGGCCCCCGCGTCAGCCTTGCCGGCGCGGCCCCGAGCGCGCACGATGCGCCGCCCGCGGGCCGCCCCGCGCCCTGGAGGCCCAGTGACCGACCCCGAGCCCGTCCCGACGGACCTGGGCGCCCTCGGCGCCGACGAGCGCCGCGCGCTGCTCACGGCCCTGCCCAAGACCGACCTCCACTGCCACCTCGACGGGTCGCTCCGCGTGGCGACCGTGGCCGAGCTCGCGGCGGACCCCGCCGTGCGCGCCCTGGCGACGAAGCTCGGCTACGCGCTCCCCGAGGACACGTCGGAGGGGCACCTCCGCCGCGTCCTCTCGCCCGGGCTCGGCTGCTCGAGCCTCGAGGAGTACCTGCTCGCCTTCGACGTGATCTGCGGCGTGCTCCAGACCCGCGAGGCGCTCGCGCGCGCGGCCTACGAGCTCGCGCTCGACGCCGCCGCCGAGAACGTGTGGTACCTCGAGGTCCGCTTCGCGCCCCAGCGGCACATCCACGCCGACCTGCCGGGGCTCGAGGTCCTGCGGGCCGTCGACGAGGGCCTCCGCCGCGCCGAGCGCGAGACGGGCGGCCGGATCCAGACGGCGATCCTCGTGTGCGCCATGCGCAACTACCACGAGAGCATCGGCGACTACCACCGGCGCGTGCGCGACGTGTTCCCCTACGCGACCCCGCGCGAGCTCGGCGCCCTGTGCTCGCGCGCGGCCGCCCGGCTCGCGGTCGAGGCGAAGCGGGCCGGCGTCGAGCGCGTGGTCGGGTTCGACCTGGCCGGCGCCGAGGCGAACTTCCCGCCCTCGCACCACCGCGAGGCGTTCTCCTGGTGCATCGACAACTTCCTGAACATCACGGTCCACGCGGGCGAGGGCTACGGGCCGGCCTCGATCCAGGAGGCGGTCACCTACCTGAACGCGCAGCGGATCGGCCACGGGACGCGGATCCTCGAGGAGGGCGACGGCCTGCTCACCTACCTGCGCGACCGCCGCGTCGCGGTCGAGGTGTGCCTGACGTCGAACCTCCAGACCAAGGCGATCGCGAGCCTCGACCAGCACCCGTTCCGCCGGTTCCTGGCCGAGGAGGTCCGCGCGACGCTCTGCACGGACAACCGCATGGTCTCGGACATCACGATGACCGACGAGTACGAGCTCGCGCAGCGCCACTTCGGGCTCACGCCCCGCGAGCTGCGCAAGACCGTCCTCTACGGGTTCAAGGCCTCGTTCGTGCCCTACGCGCGGCGCCGCCACCTGCTCCTCGCCGCGAAGGCCCGCCTGCGCGAGCTCGGGCTCGGCGGGCAGTGGACCCGCGCCGAGGAGGAGGCCCTCGCGGCCTGGAAGGACGGCGCGCTCGCCCCGGCCTGACCCCGGGCCGGGGCCCGGACGTCAAGCGCGCCTGCCCGGCGGGGTGACCCAACCGCAAGGTGTGCAAGGGCAATGAAGGTCGCCTTGACGCGCGGAGCGGCCGTCCGCTAGGTTGCGTTGACGGCGGAGGTGCGGCGTTGGCCCGGCTCATCGTGTGCGGCAAGGACGGCAAGCCCCATCGGATCGTCGAGGCCGAGGGGCGGGTCGTCACGATCGGGCGGAGCGCCGAGAACCACGTCCAGCTCGACGACCTGAACGGGTCGCGGCACCACTGCGAGATCCACGAGCACGACGGCGCGTTCGAGCTCGTCGACAAGGACTCGCGCAACGGCGTGTTCGTGAACGGCCGGCGGGTCTCCCGCGCGCCGATCGAGCCGGGCGACAAGCTCGAGATCGGCTCGACCGTCGTCTACTTCGAGCGGCTCCCCGAGGAGGCCGCGCCCGAGGGGCGCGCGACGGTGAGCATCGCGACGGCGACCGGGCTGCTGTCGACGCCGACCGACCCGACCGGGGTCAAGGAGCACATGAACGCCGTGCTCCAGACCGGGCGCCTGGCCCGCCCCGCCCTCGGCTCGCCGGCCGCCGGCACGCCCGCGGCGCCGGCGGCCCCGGCCGCCCCGCGCGCCGACGACGCCCCGCACACGAGCCCGGCCACCGGGCGCCGGCTGGGCGACGAGCACGCGGAGCTGCGCCGGCTGCTCGCGCTCAACCGGCTCCTCAACGAGGAGCTCGTCCTGCGCCGCCTGCTCGAGCGGATCATGGACACGGCGATCGAGGTCTCGGGCGCCGAGCGGGGGTTCCTGATCCTCCGCGACCCGGGCGCCGGCGACCCGGGCGCCGGCGACGCCGACGTCGACGAGTTCAAGGTCAAGGTCTCGCGGAACATCGACCGCGAGTCGATCAAGGACGCGCGCGAGAAGATCTCGGGCACGCTCGTGCGCGAGGTCCTCGAGCACGGCCGCTCGGTCCTCCTCGGGGACGCGGCCCAGGACGCGCGCTACAGCGGGCGCGAGAGCATCCTGAGCATGAAGCTCCGCTCCGTGCTCGTCGCGCCGCTCCGGCACCGGGAGCGCGTCCTGGGCGCGATCTACCTCGACAACCGCTTCGCCTCGAGCCGCTTCGACGAGCAGGCCCGCGAGCTCGTCGAGCTCGTCGCCGACCAGGCCTCGATCTCGATCGAGAACGCGCGCCTGTTCGAGGAGAACGCGCGGCAGCGCGAGGAGCTCGAGCACGCGAAGTCGGAGCTCGAGCGGCTCAACCAGCTCCTGCGCGAGCGCGTCGAGGTCCAGGACCGGGAGCTCGAGCGGGCGCGCGAGGCGCTCGCGGCCCGCCGCGAGGAGGTCTCGCTCCGCTACGCCTACGACCACATCGTGACCCGCTCGCCCAAGATGCTCGAGGTCTTCATGGTCCTCGACAAGGTGACGGACTCGACCGTGCCCGTGCTCGTGCAGGGCGAGAGCGGCACCGGCAAGGAGCTGATCGCCCGCGCGCTCCACTTCAACGGCCCGCGCGCCAAGCACGGGTTCGTGTCCGAGAACTGCGCGGCGATCCCCGCGAACCTCATGGAGAGCGAGTTCTTCGGCTACGTGCGCGGGGCCTTCACCGGCGCGACGTCGGACAAGATGGGCCTGTTCGAGCTCGCCGACGGCGGGACCCTGTTCCTCGACGAGATCGGGGACATGGACCTCGACATGCAGACGAAGCTCCTCCGCGTGCTCCAGGACGGCGTGCTGCGCCGGGTCGGCAGCAAGGACTTCAAGCGCGTCGACGTGCGGATCGTCTCGGCGACGAACCGCGACCTGCTCGCGTACATCAAGGAGGGCCGGTTCCGCGAGGACCTCTACTACCGGCTCAACGTGATCAACGTGGTCCTCCCGCCGCTCCGCGAGCGCAAGGAGGACGTGCCGCTCCTCGTCGACCACTTCCTGGCCCGGCAGGCCAAGACGCCCGGCGCGGCCGCGCGCTCGCTCACGCCGGAGGCCCTCGACGTGCTCCTCCGCTACGACTGGCCGGGGAACGTGCGCGAGCTCGAGAACGAGGTCATGCGGGCCGCCGCGCTCTCGCGCGACGCGATCCGGCCCGAGCACCTGAACCGCGCCCTCGTCGAGGCGGCGCTCGCGCCCCAGCGCGAGTCGGCGACGCAGCAGCGGCTGCGCGGGGTCTCGCTCTCGGGCAAGACCCTCAAGGAGATCGTCGCGGCCGAGGTCGACGAGGTCGAGCGGGTCGCGATCCGCGACGTCCTGCGGCGGACCGGCTACAAGAAGACGAAGGCCGCCAACGTGCTCGGGATCTCGCGCCCGACGCTCGACGCGAAGATCGACAAGTACGGGCTCACCCGCGAGGTGGTCCTCGGCTGATCAGCCGGCGCCGACGGTGCTGTCGAGGATCTGCCGGACCCGCGCGAGCGCCTCGTCGAGCGAGCGGTGCACGCGGACCGCGCGCCGCCGCCGCTCGCGGACCGGGTCGGGCAGGCGCGAGGAGAGCGGGCGGGCCTTCGCCCGCACGAGCACGTCGAAGGAGGGGTCCGACACGAAGCCCGGGCGCACGACGAGGTGCAGCCGGAGCCCCCGGTCGAGGCCGTCCTCGAGCGCGAGCGTGCCGAGGCTGTCGATCGAGACGAGCGTGCTGAAGTCGAGGATCACGCGGCGCACGCCCTCGTCGGCCAGCGCGTGCAGGCGCTCCCCGAGCAGGCGCGCCCGGCTCCCCCGGACCTTCCCCGACACGGCCACGAGCACGGCGCGCTCGGCCACGGTGGAGGAAGGGAATGACTCGCTCAGGTCGGACACGGCAACCCCCCGCTCGGCGGTCCGAAGCGCCGGCGCGGGAGCCCCTTCCGCAAACGCATTGCCCATGCATGCGAGCGAGCTAAGTCCTTTCGCATGAGCCCGTGAGCGGTTGGGCGGGGGCAGCCTCGCCCTTTCGCACTTCGGGAAATGCCGCTCGCGCATCGGCGGGGCGGCGGTCGGCGCGCGGGGGCGAGGTGCAACCTCCGCGCGTTCCATTTCTCGTTCCTGGTGGGGCCCGGACGGCCTCCGCGCCGCCTGCGGTTGAGCTTGTGCGCGGACCGCACGTTGCAGCGCGTGGCGGACAACACGGGTCCGCGCCCGGGGTCCCGACCCCGGCGCCCGGGCCGAGAACCAACGGCCCGCGACCCCGGTCGCGGAGGAGCCCTCCCCATGGACCGTCGCACGGTCTCGCTCGCGGCCCTGTGCCTCGTCGCCACGTCGCTCGTCGCCTGCGGGGGCGGCGGGGGCCGCGGCGGCGCCTCGACCGCGGCCGCCGTGACCTCGGGCGCCCCGGCCGGGGTCACGTCGAGCACGGGCGCCGCCGCGGGGTCGGGGAGCGTCGTCGCGGCGCCGGCGCCGCCTGGCCCGCCGGCCGGCCGCTGGTGGCAGGGCGACCTCCACAGCCACTCGGCGCCCTACAGCCAGGACGCCGACCGCCAGGGCGGCGACCGCCCCGGCACGTGCTTCTACCTCGCGGAGGTGGCCGGGCTCGACTTCCTGGCCATGACCGACCACCGCACGCTCGACCAGGTCAACGACCCGAGCTACCACGCGAACACGCTCACGATCCTCGACGGCGAGGAGTGGGGCGGCGCCGTCCACTTCGGCATGGTCGGGCTCTCGCGCGTCGTCCCCGAGCTCGACGGCTCGCGCGGGGCCGCGACGCTGAACGGCCAGCTCCAGGCGGCGTTCGACGAGTGCCACCGCCAGGGCGGGATCGTGATCTCGAACCACCCGCTCCAGCGCGGCAGCGAGAACATCTGGCTCTCGGCCGACTTCGACGCGGTCGAGGTCTGGAACAGCTACTGGACCGGGATCCCCAAGCAGATCTTCGACTCGAGCGACCAGGACGTCGACGACAAGCTGCGCGGGCAGGGCCTCGCGGCGATCGGCGAGGACTGCCGGCCGGAGCTGCGCGAGGCCGTGCGGCACCGCGGCGGGGGCGGCAACTACCAGGCGCTCAAGTACTGGGAGGGCTTCCTCAACCGCGGCATGAAGAAGGCGATCGTCGGCGGGGGCGACCGGCACATGCTCGTGTTCCCCGGCCTGCCGACCACGCGCGTCTTCGCGCCCGACCAGTCGCGCGACGCGCTCCTGCGCGGGGTGCGCGAGGCGCGCACCTGGGTCGGGAGCTGGAACGGCCCCGAGGTCGAGTTCACGGCCGACGCGGACGGCGACGGCGTCTACGAGAAGATCATCGGCGACTCGGTCCCGCTGGGCGTCGCGGTCCGCTACCGCCTCCGCGTGCGGAACGCCGCGAATGGCCGGGTCGACGTGGTCCGCAACGGGCAGACGACGCTCCAGTTCGCGATCCTCACCCAGGACGACACCTACGACTGGACCGATACGGCGACCTCGCGCTCCTGGACGCGCGTCGACGTCTTCGAGCGCGTCGACTGGAACAGGCCCCAGGGCCAGAGCTTCCAGCTCCTGGCGCTCACCGGCCAGCTCTTCGGGGGCACGACGGGCCCGCAGGCCCTCGCGACGCTCGCGACGCCGCTCGGCTTCCAGGTCTCGGTCGGGACGCGGATCCCGACGATCCGCCTCCCGCACGAGTACGACGTGATCCTCAACCTCTCGCGGATCCACTGGGGCTTCGCGCGCGGCGCGATCACCTCGCCGATCTGGGCCGAGTAGGCGCGGGGGACGACGGCGCGTCGCGCGCAGGGGGACCGAGGCCGCCGGTTGCCGCGCCCCCGCGCTTCGGCGATCCTCGGGGGGTGAGCGCACCCTCCAGCGACCTCGCACCCCTGCCCGCGCCCGCGAGCGCGCTCCTCGACGCCACGGGGCACCTGCGCTCGGGCGCGTACCGCGGCGCCCCGGCGACGCTCCCGCTCGAGCGGGCCTACGCCCCGGGCCTCGGCCCCCTCGCCGCGTCCGCGCCGGGCCGCCGCCGGCTGCGCGGGCTCCGGCGCAAGACGTGGCGCTGGGTCGGCGTGTTCCAGGACGACCTCGTCGTGTCGGCCGCCGTGGCGGACCTGGGCTACCTGGGCCTGGCCTGGGCCTACGTGGCCGAGGGGGGCCGCCTCGTCGAGCGCGGCTGGAAGGCGCCGCTCGCGGCCGGGGTGCGGGTGGGCGGCCCCGGCGCCCCGAGCGCGGCGATCGCGCCCGGGCGCCTCGTGTCCATGCAGACCGTCGGCGCGAACGAGCTCACGTTGACGCTCGAGCTCGAGCAGCTCCGGGCCGGGATCGACCTGCGCGCGGCGGACCCCGCGGGGCTCGACGGCCTCACGGTCGTGAGCGACACGGGCAAGGGCGCGGGCCGCCCCGGGGGCACCGTGAAGCGGGCCTGCCTCGCCGCGAAGGGCGCCGTCGTCCTGGGCGACCGCCGGGTCGTGCTCGACCGGGCGTGGGCGTTCGTCGACTGGACGCAGGCCTACTTCCCGCGCCGCATGTCGTGGTGGTGGGCCGCCGGGGCCGGCCTGGCGGGCGACGGCCGCCCGGTCGGGCTCAACCTCTGCCGCGGGGTCCACGACGAGCCCGCGGCCGGGACGCACGAGAACGCGCTGTGGCTCGACGGCGTCCCGGCGTCCCTCCCGGCCGTCTCGTTCCTCGTCGGCGAGGGCCGGACGCCCTGGACGATCCGCTCGGACGACGGCGCCGTCGACCTCGCGTTCGAGCCGGCGGGCGAGCGGCGCGAGGCGACCGACCTCGTGCTCGTGGCCTCGCGCTACCGGCAGCCCTACGGGCACTTCTCGGGCACGCTCCGCGACGGCGCCGGGCGCACGATCCGGCTCGACCGCCTCCCGGGCGTCACGGAGCACCACGACGTGACCTGGTGAGGTGAATCGCGGGGAAACCAGCGGGGTTGGCCCCCATGACGAAGGGGCTAGGGGGGGGGTCGGACGCCAAGCGGGGGGGCGCCGCCCCCGGGGCCCCGCGCCGCTCTGTTTCCCGCCCCAGCCTATCCCATCGCGTTTCTTCATTGGCTTAAAGAGGTTGGTCATCCAGGATTTTCACCTCACCAGGTCTCGTCGTGGTGCTCCGTGACGCCGGGGAGGCGGTCGAGCCGGATCG
>JANJTH010000810.1 GCA_024711205.1 Planctomycetota bacterium
CGACCCCGGCGCTCGCGCAGGGCGCGCCGCGGCCGACCCCGCCGCCGCCCGGGCCGCGGCCCGCCGGTCAGGCCCAGGGCCAGCCGGACGAGCGGCGCGTCTACGTGCCGTACGACCCGACCAAGCCGGAGGCGCCGGCGGGCCGCGTGTTCGTGCCCGAGGACCTCTACCTCGACCTGTGGCGGCGCGCGTTCCCCGATCGGACCCCGGCGGCGCCCGCCGGGCCGATCGCGCCCGCGGTCGTGACGGACGTCGAGTACCGGGGCGAGACCGACGGGCGACGGCTCACGCTCCAGGCGCGCGTCGAGGTCGACGTGCTGGCCGAGGGCTGGCAGCGCGTGTCGCTCGGGCTCCAGGGCGCCGGGCTCGAGGGCGCGAAGGTCGAGGGCCCGCGGCAGGACGCGCGCGTCGTCGTCGCGCCCGCGGGCGGGTTCGACCTGACCGCGCAGGGCCCCGGCCGCTACCGGGTCACGCTCGACCTCGTGGCACCCTCGACCGCCGGCGGGTTCGTGTTCCAGGCCGTGCCCGCGCTCGCGGCCCGGCTCGAGCTCCGCTCGACCGTCCCGGGCCGACGCGTCGTCGTGGGCGGCGCGCGGGCGCAGCGCGAGCGGCCCGACGCGGCCGGCGGCGGCGCGAGCGCGGGCTCCGTCGTCGAGGCGGCGCTCGGCGACGCCCCCCGGGTCCAGATCGCGCTCGCAGACCGCGGCGCGCTGCTCGCCGGCGGCCCGTCCGAGGCGTCGGCCACGACGGACGCGCTCGTGTGGGTCCGGCGCGGGCGCGTCGTGCTCCTCTCCCAGACGTCGTTCCAGATCGCCGGCGCCGGGCGCGAGGGCTTCGTGTTCGAGGTCCCGGCCGGGCTCGAGGTCACGAGCGTCGAGGCCGACGGCCTGCGCGACTGGCGCGTCGTGCCGGCGCCGGCGGGCGACGGCGGCGCGCAGGGCGCGCGCCGGCTCGAGGTCACGCTGCGGCGCGCGACCGGGGCCCGGGCCGTGGTCACGGTGTGGGGTGAGCAGCAGGTCGCGGACACGACGCCGCGGCTCGTCGCCCCGCAGGTCGTCGCGCAGGGCGTGAGCCGCGACGCGGGCACGCTCGGCGTCGCGGTCGAGCCCGGCCTGCGCGTGCGCCCGGTCGACCTGGGCGCGGCGCTCCGCCAGACCGACGCCGGGCCCGTGCGGGGGCTCGCGCAGCGGCTCCGCGCCGGCGACGTCGAGCGGGCGTACGCGTTCACGCGCCGCCCGGCCGTGCTCGAGCTCGAGCGGGTCGTCGAGCCCGTCGAGGTCAAGGCCGACACGAGCGTGCGCGCGGTCGTCGGCCCCGAGCGGGTCGACGTGACCGTCCGCGTCCAGCTCGACGTGCGGCGCGGCAAGGTCTACGCGCTCGACCTCGCGCTGCCGGAGGGGCTCGCGCTCGAGGGCGCCCCGCGCGGGCTCGACGTGCGCGAGCGCCACGAGCGGCGCGGTCCCGGCGGCGAGCGCGTGCTCCGGCTCGGGCTCGGGACCGGCCTCGCGGGGGCGGCCCGGCTCGAGCTCGACCTCGCGGGCGCGCCGGCCTGGGCGCCCGACGGGTCGGGGACGTGCCTGCTCCCCGACGTGCGCCCGCTTGACGTGGCCTGGGAGACGACCCAGGTCGTCGTGGGCACGTCCGAGGGGCTCAAGCTGCGCGCGGGCGGCGACCCGGCCGGGCTGACCGCGCGCGACGCGAAGTCGGCAGCGCGCGCGTGGGACGGCGCCCCGGTCCAGCCCGTCGACTGGGCCCTGGCCTGGCAGCGCCCGAACGGGCGCGTGCCGGGGCTCGGCCAGGCGACGCTCCGGATCGCGCGGCCCGTCTCGCAGGTCACCGGGTCGTGGGTGCTGCACGCCTTCGTCGAGCGCGACGTCGTCCGCTACGCGCTCCGCGCGCTCTACGACATCGAGGCCGCCGGGCGCGACCGCTTCGCCCTGCTCCTGCCCGCGGCCGTGGGCGACCGGGCCACGATCGAGGCCGTGAACCTGCGCGAGGTCACGAGCGAGCCGGTCCCCGCGGAGGCCGGGCAGCCCGAGCTGCGCCGGCACTGGATCCAGCTCCAGAGCCCGGCCAGCAACCTGTTCGAGGTCGCGGCGACCTGGGAGGAGGTCCTGGGCGAGGGCGCGCAGGTCGTGCTCCCGCGGGTCGGCGTCGACGGCGTCGACCGGCAGGTCCGCGGGACCGTGCTCGTCGAGAAGGCGACCGACGTCTCCGACGCGCTCGACGAGGTGAGCCGCGCGGGCGCGATCGAGGTGGGTCGCGCGGCCGACGCGCCCGCGCTCCCGCCGGGCCGCCGGCCGAGCGACTTCGCGTTCACCTACCGGGTCGCGCTCAAGGACGGGCAGCCCTGGGGGGCGACGCTCCGGCTCGTCCCGCGCGCGGTCACGCTCCCGCCGGCCGCCCGCGTGCCCTGGCTGCAGCTCACGAGCGTCGTGACGACGGAGGGCTTCGCCCGGCACCGCGCGCGCTGGCGCGTGCGGAACCTGCGCCTGCAGTTCCTCACGCTCGCGCTCCCGCAGGGGGCCGAGGTGTGGAGCCTGTTCGTCGCGGGCGCGCCGCGCCGCCCGCACCGGGAGGGCGAGCGCCTGCTCGTGCCGCTCCCCAAGCGCACGGACGCCGACCTGAGCTTCGACGTCGAGCTCGTCTACGCGACGCCGCTCGACGGGCGGTTCGGGTTCGGCGGCAAGCTGCGCCCCGTGGGCCCGGCGCTCGAGACGCCCGAGGTCCAGGTCGAGAAGACGTTCTGGACGGTCCACGTCCCGGACGGCTGGGACGTGACCGCCGGCGGCGGCAACGTGACCGAGACCGGCCAGGCCGCCGTGCAGGTCCAGGTCCTCCAGGAGGAGCTCAACGAGCTCAAGCTGCTCGACGAGGTGACCCAGCGCGGCGCGCTCAGCGCCCGGCCGGACGCCTACGGCAACGTGGTGCGCCAGCAGGAGCGCGTCGCCTCGAAGCTCGACGCGCTCGCGAAGCTCGGCGACCGGGCCGTCCAGGGCGAGCTCGAGCGCAACCGGCGCGAGCTCGAGCAGGTCCAGCGCGCGGTCGAGACGCGGCGGAGCCGCGACGAGGCCGAGCAGGCCGAGCAGCAGAAGCAGCAGGCCGCCCAGACCGACAACGTCGTCGTCGAGGGGAAGAACTTCCAGCGGCTCGCCTCGGGCTGGTACTCGAACGAGGAGGTCGTCGGCACCGACAATCGCGTGCAGTGGCGCGGGCTCGACGCGGACAAGGGGAAGAAGGCCCAGGGGCCGGGGCAGCAGGCCGGCGAGTGGACGATCGTCGTGACCGACCCGGACGCGCCGGCCGAGCAGCAGGCCCAGGTCGTGCTCGGCGAGTACGCCCAGGGCCAGCAGGAGGTCGGTCGCAACCGCAACCTGCCGGCCTCGGGCTACGCCCAGTGGGGGGCGACGACGCCGGCCCCGAGCGACGTGACGCTCGGCCGCGAAGGCCAGGGGCTCGGGGCGCCCGTCGCCGCCGGCGCGCTCTCGATCGAGGTCCCGTTCGAGACGCCGGGCCGCGCGCTGCTCTTCCAGAGCGACGCGCAGGCCCCGGCGACGGTCGACCTGACGGTCTACCCGCAGGGCACCGGCCGCGACGTCGAGCGGGCCGCGCGCGGCCTGGCGCTCCTCGTGCTCCTCGCGGGCGTGCTCCGGCTCGGCCTGCTCCGGCGCCTGCCGGGCAAGGCCCCGCTCCAGGCGCTCTGCCTGCTCGCGGCCGCCGGGCTCGCGGCGCTGACCTTCGCGCACCTCGCGGGCGCCGCCGCCGCGCTCGCGGCCGGCGCCTGGGGCCTCCGGCGCGGGCCGGTGGCGTAGGGCGGGAAGCAGGGGGCGGTATCCGTTCAGGGGGTACGAGAGCTCCGCTGACGGTGAGCGTGCATGCCCTTGGGCAAGGCGCCCCCGCTCCAAGGAGACCCGCAGCCCCATCCCCATCCAGGGAGAGGGGAAAGTCCGCAGGACTTCCCCCTCTCCCTGGTCCGCAGGCATTCCCGCTCGGCCCGCTACCAGGGCAGCTCTTCGCCCTCCCAGTCGTAGAACTTGCCCGAGTCCGCGAGCGTCGCGCGCTCCACGACGCGGATCATGCCCGCCACGCTCTCGGGGATCTCGAGCGGCGCGCCGGGGCCGCCCATGTCGGTCTTGACCCAGCCCGGGTGGAGCACGAGGCAGGTGACCCCGCGGTCGCGCAGGTCGTGCGCGAGGCTCCGGTTCACCATGTTCAGGGCGGCCTTGCTCGAGCGGTAGACGTAGTGGCCGCCGCTCCCGTTGTCCGCGATGCTCCCCATGAGGCTCGTGACGTTGGCGATCTTCCGCTGGGCGCTCCGGGCCACGTGCCCGACGAACGCCTCGGCGAGCTTGAGCGGCGCCATGGTGTTGGTCCGCAGCGTCCGCGCCCACACGTCGTAGTCGACCTCGCCGAACCCGCACCGGTCGCCGAAGACCCCGGCGTTGTTGAACAGCACGTCGAGCGCCTCGCCGTGGAGCGTGGCCGCGAGGCGGTCGACCGCGGCGAAGTCGGCCACGTCGAGCGCGTGGACGGCGACCTGCCCCGGGTGGGCCGCGGCGAGCGCGCCCAGGGCCGTGGCGGCGCCGGGGTCGCGGCAGCAGGCGTGGACGCGCCAGCCGAGCGCGGCGTACTGGCGGACGAGGTCGAGCCCGAGCCCGCGGTTCGAGCCGGTGATCAGGACGGTCGGCATGAGGCCCTCCGGGCGGGCACGGGCGCGCGCCTGCGCGCCGGGGCCGCGGCGCGGATCCTACCCCCGGCGGGGCGCGCGCCCGGGTCCGGCTGGGGCCGACGCCCGCGGGCCGGCCGCCGCGCGTGGG
>JANJTH010000814.1 GCA_024711205.1 Planctomycetota bacterium
GCGGCGGGTGCGCGCTCGGGCCGGCCCCGGCGGGCGAGGCGCACGGCGCGACGGCCGGCCTGCTCGCCCTCGCCGGCCTGCTCGCCCTCGCGGGGACCCGGCGTCGCGCGGCCCGGCCCCGCGCCAGCTGAGCGCCCTCGAAGGAGTCCTCGGCCAAGGCCGCCGCGAAGCGAGCGGCGTCGCCTGCGAGGCGGGCGCGACTCGAGCACGCCTGGAGGGACCGTGCGTCGCGACCCACGAAGCGGGCGACGTCGATGGCGAGCGCGGCCGAGCCGGCGATCCCTTCGAGGGCGCTGAGCCCGCCCCGCCGCGGGGCGCGCCCGCGCGGTGGACCGATCTGCAGGCCCATGCTTTACTTCGACCGAGGGAGCCTCGGTCTTGGTGACCCCCGCGACGCCGCTCGTCAGCCTGCTCACGGACTTCGGGCTTCGAGACGCCTACGTCGGGATCCTCCACGGCGTGATCGCCGGCCTCGCCCCCGCGGTCCGCGTCGTCGACCTGTGCCACGAGGTCCCGCCCCAGGCCGTCGCGCAGGCGGGCTACCTGCTCGCCTCGGCGGCCCCCTACTTCCCGCCCGGGGCCGTCCACGTCGCGGTCGTCGACCCGGGCGTCGGCTCCGCGCGCCGGATCCTGTGCGCCGAGACGGCGCGCGCGACCTTCCTCGCGCCGGACAACGGCCTCCTGACGCGGGCGCTCGCGCAGGACCCGCCGCGCCGCGTCGTCTCGGTCGAGGACCCGCGCCACTTCCTGCCGGACCCGAGCCCGACCTTCCACGGGCGCGACGTGTTCGCGCCCGTCGCCGCGCGCCTGGCCACCGGCCTCGACCCCGGCGCGCTCGGCCCCGAGGTCGAGACCTGGACGCGGCTGCCCGACGACGCGCCGCGCTCGCTCGGCCCGGGGCGCCTCGCGGCCGAGGTCGTGCACGTCGACCGCTTCGGCAACCTGATCACGAGCCACCGGCCGGGCGCCGCGGGCGTCGCGCGCGCCCGCGTGGGCGCGGCCGCGGGCGGCGTCACCGTCGAAGGCCCGCTCGCGCGCTGCTACGCCGAGCGGCCCGCGGGGAGCCCGCTCCTGCTCGTGGGCTCGACCGGGCACCTCGAGGTCTCGGTGCGCGACGGCTCGGCCGCGGACCTGCTCCGCGCCGGGGCCGGGACCGCCGTCGAGGTGTGGACCGACCCGGGGACCCACGGCTTCGCGACCGGACTCGACGCGCGAGGGAGAGAGACCGCATGAGGATGCGCCGCCTGCCCAGCCACCCGGCCTTCCGGCTCGAGGGCTCGAGGCACTTCCAGTCCTTCTGGGAGCTCGAGCTGACGCCGGGCGAGGAGACGAACCGCCACCAGCACTTCGAGAGCGAGGAGGTGATCTACCTGGTCACGGGCCAGGCCATGGTCACGGTCGCGGCGGAGGAGCGCGCGGTCCAGCCGGGCGAGGTCGTCCTCGTCCCGCCGCGGACCGACCACGTGATCGCGAACCGCTCCGAGGTGGTCGTGACGGCCCTGACCGTCGAGAGCGGGCTCGAGCAGGCGACGGGGCTCGAGCTGGCGGTCGCGGGCGGCGCCGAGGGCCAGGCGCCGAGCGCCTCCCTGGAGGCCGCCCAGAAGACGCTCCGCACGATCGAGGAGGTCATGGGCGAGCTCCCGCCCGACGTCGACGAGGCCGTGGCGATCAAGACGATCGTCGAGCTGTTCGACATCGGCGGCGGCCTGTCCGAGCAGATCGAGGCCTCGCTGGGGCTCGACAACGCGAGCGGCGTGGGCGCCCTGGCGCAGGTCGAGCGCCGGATCATGCAGGCCGTGGTCGAGATCACGGCCCGCTACCGCCGTCGCGGCGGCCGCGCCTGGATGTGGGGCTGAGCCGCCGTACGGGGCGCCCGTCGCGCCCGGCTCGTCGGCCCAAGAAGTGGGGCTGAGGCGCCGTACGGGGCGCCCGCCGCGCCCGGCTCGCCGGCCCAAAAAGCCGACCGGCGGGGGCGATCGCCCCCGCCGGTGACCGTCGCGCCTCGATCAGGCCCGACGCGCGAGCCTGACCGGGCTCACGGGCCCGCGCCGTTGAGCCCCCGCGCCGCCATGGACAGGAAGCCGTCGCCGGCGTTCTGCGTCAGGTTGAGCCGCTGGATCCCCTCGGAGCCCGTGCTCATCCACTGGACCGTCGCGTCGGCCTGCGCCAGGTTCCAGCCCTCGGCGTGATTGCCGAGCATGCTCTCCGGATCCGCGGCGGTGGCAGAGCCCGCGCCGCCCGAGGTCATCGAGTCGTCACGCAGCGCGCGGTCGATGCCCAGGAGCGAGGTCGAGCGCGTGTTGCTGTTCATGCCGCGGCGCGTCCAGCCGTACGAGAGCTCGTCCGTCTGCGGGAGCGCCGGGTCGCCGGCGCCGCCCGTCGGGTGGAGCGGGCTGAACTGGTCGTTGCCCGTGCCCTGCCCGCCGCCGGCCTCGTACTGCCACACCCGGAGGTTCTCCTTGACCTGAGCGATCAGCGGGCGGTGCTGGTCGAAGGACGAGGTGCAGATCCAGCCCTCGGGGTTGTCGTGGTAGCCGAACCACATGAGCGAGCGGATGATCCGCGGCGTCTGGTTCGTGCTCGCGTCCCCGTCGAGCGCGAGCGTGATCCCGATGTGCGGGAAGAACCGCTTGTCGTCCGCATACTGGATCGCGGCGAGCGAGAGCTGCCGCAGGTTGTTGCCGCACTTCGTGCGGTTCGCCTTCTCCTTGGCCTTCATGAGGGCCGGGGTGAGCAGCGTCGCCAGGATGCCGATGATGGCGATCACGACGAGCAGCTCGATCAGGGTGAACCCCCGGATTTGCCGCTTACGCATGGAACCTCCTCAGAACTCTCTGACCCCGGTCTGCCCCGGGGTCCTGATACCCGTGACCGCGCCCTCGGTTCACGGCGGCTCGCACGCGCCGACATCCGGTCCGGCAGGTCCGGTTTCCCGGGCCCGATCGACCGTAAGGAATGAGACCGACTCGGATCCGGCCCGTGCTTCGCCCCCGCCTCCCGACCACCGCGGTCGTACCGCGGGCCCGGCGGCGGGAGTATGGCAGCGCCGGGCCGGGCCCGTCAAGCCGGGGTGGCCGTCGACTCCGACCGCGATCGACCGGCTCGGGGCTGCCGTTGACGGCCAGCGCCGTCGGCCCTTATGATCCTCGCCCGGCCACGGCCGGCGCGCGCACGCTCGAGCACTGCACGAGGGGGACCGTCGTAGACATGAAGCGCACCCTGACAGGGGGCCTGCTCGCCACGGCCGTCGTATGCGCCGTGGTCGCCCCCGCCACGAACGCGGGCCAGTGCACCTTCTGCAACGAGGAGCTCGAGGCCGGGGTGAACCCGCTCAAGTGCCCCCGCTGCGTCGAGAAGGCCGAGAAGATCGCGCGCGGCAACCAGCGCGTGTGGGTCCTCGACTTCAAGCCCGGCAAGATCGGCCGCGTCCAGCTCAAGGACGACACGGGGGACGTCGAGACCTACTGGTTCCTCCCCTACACGCTGAAGAACAAGGACGAGCATCCCCGCCCGTTCTTCATCGACGTCACGGCGCGCTCGGACAAGGGCAACCGGCACCACCGCTACCACGACACCTGGATCCCCGACGTCTACGACGAGGTCCGCAAGGCCCTCGGGGTCCGCGAGGGCCAGCAGCTCCTCAGCCAGAAGGACGTCTGCATGCCGCCGCCCGGGCAGCGCAACGAGCCGCCCCCGGCCGCCGCGAACTCGCACGACCGCGCGAAGATCGCGCTGCCCGTGATCCAGCCGGGCGAGACGCTCCAGTGCGTCGCGATCTTCCAGACCCTCGACCCCGAGCTCGACGAGCTCGTCGTCCGCGTCCGCGGGCTGACCACCTCGAGCCTGCTGACCCACGACGCCTACGTCGCGCCCGACGGGCAGCCGCACCGGCGCGTGATCACGGAGGCCGTGCTCGAGCTGACCTACCGGCGCCCGGGCGACGAGTTCGCGCACGGGCAGGACCCGATCACCTACGTGGGCCGCCGCTGGGTCGACCTGACCCGGACCGTGCCGAGCGACCTGCGGTGACCGGCGGGGCGCCCCCCGACGAGCGGGGGGGCCCGGACGCCGGCCGGTCCGGCCCCGGCCTCGGCGCCGCGAGCGAGCGGTGCCGGGTGTTCGCCGAGGGCCTCACCCGGGAGGAGCGCCTGCTCGTGACCTTGCGGGACACGCTCTACGGCGGCTCCTGGGACGACCTGGAGGGGGACCTCACGGCGACCCTCGGCAAGCGGCCGGTCGTCTTCAAGCGCAACACACGAATCGACGAGGACCTGGCCCGGATCAGCAGGCTGCGCGCGTTCGAGCGGGAGCACGGGGTCGACCTGGCCTCCCTCCTCGACCTGCCCGGGGGTTCACAACGAGGAAGGACGCCCTGATGACCCGGCGGAACCCCATGAAGCTCGCGGCCCTCGCCGTCACGGCGGCCGTCGCGGCCCTGCCCGGCTGCGCCGGCGAGGAGCGCCGCCCCTACCCGAACTACCCCGAGATGCCGGGCGCGCCGAGCGCGAGCCAGAACCGGCGCGCCTCCGACCGGCCTTCGGTGTCCGGCGCCGAGGGCGAGGCGGGCCCGCGCCCGGCGACGGCGGACGAGGCGCGGTTCCGGGACTTCGGGTTCGTCCTCTACTGGGACAGCTTCCTGCGCGACGAGCAGATCACGTCGCTCCACCTCGAGGGTGACTTCGACCGGGGGATCGGTCGGCCGCAGCTCTACGCGATCACGGCCTCGAACCGGCTCTACCAGGTCGACCTCAACAGCGGCATGGTGAACTGGCTCTACGACGTGGGCACCCCGATCTCGTTCGCGGGCGGGAGCCCGCTCAGCGAGTGGGTCTACGAGGCCGACCGCGACTCCGGCCTCAAGCGCTACGACGAGCTCTACTTCGTCGCGCGCGACCAGCTCGTCGCGCTCGACAAGGACAACGGGGCCGAGCTCTGGACGCAGCGCCTGCCCTTCGTCGCGTCGAGCCCGCCCCGCGCGACGTCCTTCCACGTCGCGGTCGGCTCCTGGGACGACCGGATCTACGGCTACCGCAAGGACGACCCGAGCTTCCCGGCCTGGTCCTGGCGGACCGACGGCGACGTCGTGGGCAAGCCCGGCTCGGACACGCCGGCGCTGTTCGTCCCCTCGACGGACGGGACGCTCTACTGCGTCGACGCGACCGACGGCAAGGTCCAGTGGCCGTTCAGGACGGAGAAGCCGCTCGAGCACGCGCCCCTCGTCCACAAGAAGCTCCTCTACGTGCCGGGGAGCGACTACAACCTCTACGTCGTCAACGTGCTCGACGGGCTGCTCGAGTGGCGCTACGGCGCCGGGGCGAAGATCACCGGGACGCCCGCCGCCGTCGACAACCTCGTGTTCTTCACGGCCGAGGGCCAGGGCCTGCACTGCGTCGAGCGGCGCTTCCGCCCGCGTCCGGCCGAGGGCAACCCGCGCAAGACCGAGCACGAGCTGCTCTGGCGCCGCGAGACGGCCACGAAGCTCGTGTGCCGCGGCGCGCAGCACGTCTACGTGCTCGAGCCGGGCGCGACCCGCGACGTCCAGCGGCTCGTGAAGCTCGACGCGAAGACGGGCGCGGAGCGGGGCGCGCTCGAGCTCGCGGGCGTCGACTTCGTGCTCACGAACGCGAACGCGCCCCAGAGCGGGATCCGCGGGGAGTCGCTCCTGGGCGGGATCGCCGTGCTCGGGTTCAAGAGCGGCTGGGTCGTCGCGCTCAAGGAGATCGCGACGCTCCCGGGCGGGGTCCTCCCCGAGGACTGAGACGAATCGCGGGGAACCCTGCGGGTTCCCCGCGATTCGTTCGTGGCTCCGCCCGATCGAGAGCGCGCGGTTGGGTGACTGCGCCGAGCGCATGGGTCCAGGCTCCCGGGGCGCGGACGGTGCACGTCGAGTCGGCCGCCGCGATCGGGGGCGTGCGTGAAGCCCACGGACTGCGACCGGGCGAGTGAGGCACGCGGCCTCGGCGGCGACGCCGAGGGGCTCGGCACGCGTCCTGCCCGAGGCCGCACGGACCCGCTCGCCATGGCGTTGGTGATCGCCGTTTGCGTCGTCCTCTGGTGCCTGACCGCCGCCCGGCTCTGGGCCCTGGCGGGATACTTGCACATGGGCTGGAGCTACGACCCGGAGGAAGCGGCTCGCATCGAGTCGTCGCTTGTGCTGGTGGAGTCCACGCACCCGTCGGCTGGCTCGGCGCCGGGAGCGCAGACCAGGTAGAGCTCCGGGGCAGAACCTGGCGCGAGGCGGGGGCCCGGTAGGGGGGCCTCGCCGTGGGCGCTCAGCGCCCCAGGCCGCGCAGGGCGTCGTCGAGGTCGGCGCCGAGCGTGCCGCGCTGGCGGAGGAGGTCGCCCAGGTCGAGCTTCAGCGCCGCGGCGCCGAGGGCCTCGGCCGAGGGCAGGACGAGCGCGCACGGCGCGTCCGTCGTCAGGTCGCCGCGGAGGCGCACCCCGCCGGCCGCGTCGACGGCGCGCAGGACGGCGCGGACCTGCGCGCCGGGGCTCGCCGACGTCGAGGCGCCCTCCGCGGGCGCCTCGACGTCGGCGGGCCCGATCCTCAGCTCGTAGGCGCCGCCGAAGTCGACCTCGCCGCCGATCGAGAGCGCGACGGTGCGCGAGCCGACGCGCCCCTCCTCGAAGCGGATCCGCCCGGCCGCCACGGCGAACGGGGCGTGGACCCCCTCGAAGGCGAGGTCCGCGGGCAGCACGCCCTCGAGCAGGCCCGAGACGCCCAGCCCCGCGAGCGCCGCCGCGTAGCCGTCGACGACCTTCGAGGGGCCGAGCCGCCCCGGGCCGAGCCGCGCCGCGCCGCGGGCCGTGATCGAGCGGAGGAGCTCGTCGAGGCGCGGCGCGCCCTCGGGCGTGAGCACGACGTCGAGCCCGCCCTCGGCCTCGAGCCCGAACGGCGGGAGGCCGGGGCAGTGGGCGCGCCCCGCCGGGTCGACCGCGACGGTCCCGTGGAGGAGCGGGGCCACGAACGGCGCGGCGCGGGCGAGCGCGCCCGCGAGCCGGACGTCGTCGAGGACGAGCCGGAGCTTGGCCGGGAGCCGGGTCTCCGCGTGGGCGACCGGCGCCGCCCCGGCGCCGGCCGTCGGTCCGGCTCCGGCTGGCGCCCTGACGCCCGCCTCGGCGCGCGCCCCGAGCGCCGACAGGTCGACGGTGCCGGTGAGCGAGGCGCGCCCGTCGCGGACGACCCCGCCCAGGCCGAGCGTGGCGACGGCGGCCTCGACGCCGAGCTCGAAGGTCGCGTCCTCGATCACGACCCCCTCGACCTCGAGGCCGGCGAGCGACACGACGAGGCGGAGCCGGAGGGCCTCGACGGGGCCGCCCGGCGCCGGGACCTCGAGGGCCGCGAGCTCGACCTTCGGGCGGCGCACGACGAGCGGGGTCGTGAGCACGCGCGGGCGCTCGGGGGTGACCCGGAGCTCGCGCAGGGCGACCGTCGCGGGCGCGAGCGCGCGTGCGCTCGCGTCGCGCTCGACGCGGAGGTGCGCGTCGACCGAGAGCCCGCGCAGCTCGACGAGCAGCGCGCCCTCGGCCGGGTCGGGCGCCGCCCGCAGGAACACGTCGACGTCCTCGACCTGCACCCGGGCCTCGAGCGGGCAGGGGAGCTCGAGCGGCGCGGCGGGGGCCTCGGCCGGGGCCGCGGGCTCGGGCGCGGGCTCGGGCGCGGGCTCGGGGGTCGCCCGGGGGGCGGCGCCGTCGGCCTCGACGCGGAGCCCGCGGACCACGACGCGGACCGGGAGCGTCGCGCCCGTGAGCGCGGCCCAGGCCGCGCGCGCCGGGCCCACGTCGACGGTCAACGCCTCGAGCAACACGTCGGGCCGCCCCCCGCCCGCCGGCGCGTGCAGGCGCTCGACGTGGACGCCGTCGGTCCAGCCGAGCGTGGCCCGACCGACCTGGGCGGGGCGGTCGGGCGCCGCGAGCGCGCGCCGCAGGACGAGCGGGAGCACGGTCTGCCCGAGCAGCCAGGGGCCGAGCACGAGCAGGAGCGCGCCCACGACGGCCAGGAGCGCGCACCCGCGCGCCCGGGCGGCGCGCGCGCCGGCGGCGTCCGCGGCGTCGTCCGG
>JANJTH010000855.1 GCA_024711205.1 Planctomycetota bacterium
CGCCGTGCGCAAGGCCGCCCGGCGGGCGCCCGGCGCCGCGGTCGAGGCCACGCGCCGCGAGCCGGGCCGGTTCGAGGCGTGGGTCGACGCGCCGGCGAGCGCGATCGCGGGCCTGCTCGCGGCGCTCGACGCGACCGACGCGCTCGACGCCACCGACGCGGCGCGCGCGGCGGCGGACGGGGTCGCGGCCGCCCACGACCGGGTCGTGCTCAAGAGCGGCTTCGTGCTCGCCGGCGCGGTCGAGTCCCGCGACGCGCGCGAGCTCGTCCTGCGCGTCGGCCCCGAGCAGGTCCGCGTGCCGGCCCGCACGGTCGAGCGCGTCGAGCCGGCCAGCGCGCGGCGCCGGGTCCGGATCGTCGTCGTGCTCCCGTAGGCGCGCGGACGGGGGCCCCACCGGAGCTCCCCGTGCGCGCGCCCGGGGTCGGGGCGTCTCCTGCGCCCCGGGCGCGGACGACCCGGCGCACGGACGACGGCCGCCGATCGGCCCGCGCGCGGGGGCCGGTCAGCCGCCCGCGGACGGGCGGAGCGTGTCGGCCTCGTCGTCGGACTCGAGGCCCAGGCTGGGCAGCGAGATCCTGCGCACGGGCGAGTCGACGGCGCGCCCGAGGACCCAGGCCTCGATCCCGTGCGCGCGCGCGACCTCGATCGCGCGCGCCTCGCCGCCCGGCCGCACGGTCACGGCGAACCCGGTGCCCATGTTGTAGGCCGTGTACATCTCGGCCGC
This sequence comes from Planctomycetota bacterium, assembly GCA_024711205.1. GTDB lineage: Bacteria > Planctomycetota > J058 > J058 > J058 > JANJTH01. The sequence continues at coordinate 725 of JANJTH010000855.1, forward strand.
CGGGACCCGCCCGAGCCGCGCGATCGCCTCGAACACGGGCTGCGGGCGGGGCAGCGCGTCGAGCACGTAGCCGCACGGGGCCGCGATCCGGGCGAGGTTCAGGAACCCGCCGCCCGTCACGTGCGCGAGCGCCGTGACCGTCACCGCGGGGTCGCGCAGGAGCTCGAGCGCGGGCTTCACGTAGAGCCGCGTCGGGCGGAGGAGCGCGTCGGCGACCGACTCGCCGTCGCCGCCGGGGAGCGGGTCGTCGACGCCCAGCTTCGCCTGCTCGAGGAGCACGCGCCGCGCGAGCGAGAGCCCGTTGCTGTGGATCCCGCTCGAGCCCCAGCCCACCACGACGTCGCCCGCGCGCACGTCCTGGCCCAGGTTCACGCGGTCGAGCGGGATCGTCCCCACGGCGACGCCGGCCACGTCGAAGGCCCGCCCGGGGAGCGCGCCGCGCAGCATGGCGCCGACCTGCGCCAGCTCGCCGCCCGAGATCGTGATCCCGGCGCCGACGGCCCCGTCGTGGAGCCCGCGCCCGAGCTGCTCGAGGAGCGCGCCGTCGAGCGTCTCGACCGCGACGTAGTCGAGCATGGTGATCGGCTCGGCGCCCACGCACACGAGGTCGTTCACGTTCATCGCGACCAGGTCGACGCCGACCGTGTCGTAGCGGCCCGCGAGCTGCGCCACGAGGAGCTTCGTGCCCACACCGTCGCAGGAGACCGCGAGCCCGAGCCCGTGGCCCAGGTCGAGGACCGACGCGAAGTAGCCCACGTCGACGACGACGTGGCCCGCGGTGCCCGCCGGGCGCTGGCCGAAGGTCTTGCGGACCCACCCCAGCAGCCCGGCCATGGCCGAGCCCTCGCGCGCGACGTCGACCCCGGCCGCGGCGTAGCCGGCGGCGCCGGCCGGGCCGCCCTGGCCGCTCACGAGACCTCCGGGATCACGATCGGCGGGTGGTGGAGCAGCGTGACCTCGGGGGACCGCCCGAGGAACGCCCGCGAGGCGCCGATCGCCTCGTCGATCGTGGCCGCCGTCTCCCAGCCCAGGATCTCGGCCACGCGCTGGTTCGTCGCGCCGACGCAGATCACCTTGCCCACGTGGTGCATGGCGGCCTCGCCCCAGTACCACATGTAGAACGGGTGCACGCCGTGGTAGGCGTTCCCGTGCCGGTAGAGCTGCACGTAGGCCGGGTCGCGCGCGAACTGCCTCTCGTACTTCGCCTCGAGGACCTTCGAGTCGCGCGTCTCGGGCAGGAGCCGGTGGAAGAACTCGATGTAGCTCGGGTGGTGGTCGGGGTGGAACTCGTCGTAGAGCGGGTGGCACAGGACGAGCACCCCGCCCTTCCTGAGCAGCGGCTTGCCCCGGTACATGTTGAAGAAGTAGCCGAGGCCCGTGCAGTGGACGAGCAGCGGGTTCATGATCGAGTTGGCGTTGTAGGGGCAGAGGTAGGGGATCCCCGTGACGAGGACGTCGCACTGCCCCTGCACCGGCACGCCGTACTGCCGGTAGCACATCTCGATCGTCTTCGGGTGCACGGCCTCGGTCCGGCCGGCGACGACGCCCGTGACCCCGTACTCGGCCGGGATCTTGTGGAGGAAGGCCCGCTTCGCGGCGCGCGGCAGGCGGTCGAGCGTCCACTGCATGGCCTTGAACGCGAGCTCGTCGGCGCCGCTCCACTCGTCCTCGTTCTTGGCGAGGAACGCGAGCTGGGGCCCGTACATCTTGTTGTTGAGCGTCGTCTCGATCGTGAAGATGTTCAGCTTCGCGTCGACGATCTTGCCGATCCGGTCGACGCGCCGCGACAGCTCGGAGCTCGCCGGGTCCATGAACGACCACGACTGCTTGAGCGTGTCGGGGTTGTGGTGGGCCTGGAGCGTCTGGTAGCCGCAGAACCCGACGCCGACGCTCTTGTGCCCGCCGTCCATGGGGACGAGGTTCAGGTTCACGTAGATCACGAGGTCGGCCTCGACCGCCTTGCGGTTGAGCACGACCTTCTCGCCGTGGCGGGTCTCGCCGACCTCGACCATGCCGGCCTCGTCCTCGGCGTCGTGGTTGTAGAGCCGGTCCGGCGCGAACTCGCGCCAGATCCGCGGGCCGACCATGCGCCGGATCTCGGCGTCGGTCATGCGCCGGTGGAGGCTGAGCGCGACGATCATGGTCACGTCGTCGACGCCGTAGTCGGCGAGCAGGTCCACGACGACCTCGAGCACCTCCTGCCGCACGTCGGGCGTGCGCATCATGGGGAGCGGGAGGCTGATGTCGTCGATCCCGATCACGACCTTCATGCCCGGCTTGAGGAGCGCGAACAGGGGCTCCGAGCCCTCGGGGTGGGCCAGCGCGTGGCGGATCGCGCGCTTCACGTCGGGGAGCGGGTCGAGCGGGGGCGGCGGGTAGATCACGCGCGTCCCCTCGGGCAGCTTCTCGCGCAGGAAGCCCTCGCCGTAGTGGACGACGCGCGGGGCGGACGCCCGGTCGAGCGTCACGACGCAGCGGGCCCGGCTCGGGGCCATGCTCAGGCTCACACGGTCTCCTTGGCCCGGGCGGGCCGGGCCGCGCCCGGCGCGGGCGGGGTCACGAGGTCGAGGAGGCGCCCGGCGAGCCGCCCCAGCCGGGCGCCGGCCGGCTGCGCCGGGGGCGCGTCGGCCGCGTCCTGGGCCTTGCCGAGCACGCGGCGGCCGACGTCGGC
>JANJTH010000887.1 GCA_024711205.1 Planctomycetota bacterium
GGACCTCGCGCTCGTCGTGGTGCCCGCCGCGCGCGCGGACCTGGCGCCCGCCTGGCTCGCCTGGGCCCGGTCCCTGCGCGCCGCCGCGGGCCACGGGCCCGGCGAGGACGATCGCCCCGCCGGCGGCGCGCCCACGCGCGACGCCGAGGCCGCCCCCGTCGCCGACGGGGACCGCGCCGGGGTGCTCCTCGTCCTCGCGCAGGCGGATCGTCCCGACGCGCGGCCGACGCCGCCTGGCCTCGCGGCCCACCGCACGTCCGCCCGCACGGGTGAGGGCCTGTCCGCGCTCGCGGCCGCCGTCGCCGAGCACCTCACCGGCGACGCGGGCCGCGCCGCTGCGGGCGGCGACGCGCTGGCCCGCGCGCGCCGCGACGACGCGCTCGCGCGCGCCGACGCCGCGCTGCGCGCCGCCACCGAGGCGCTCCGCGGCGACGACCCGGCCCGGCTCGAGCTCGCCGCAGGCGAGGTCGCGCTCGCGCTCGACGCGCTCGGCCTGCTCGTCCGCGCGGCGACGACCGACGAGCTGCTCGGCCGCCTCTTCGCCGGGTTCTGCGTCGGGAAGTGACCTCCCGGCGCCGCGCCCACACCCAGCGGAGCTTCTTCCGCCCCCGGGCGCCGAGCCCACACCCAGCGGAGCTCTTTCCGCCCCCCGCGCGCCGAGCTCACACCCAGCGGAGCTCTTCCCGCCCCCCGCGCGCCGCGCTCACACCCAGCGGAGCTCTTCCCGCCCCGCCCACCGCGCGCTCGACCGGGTCCGCGAACCACGGCGCCGAGCCCGCACCCCGCGGAGCTCCTCCCGTTCCCGTTCCCGTTCCCGTTCCCGTTCCCGCGGCTCGCGCGACCCCCTCCTGTCTCTTCCTCCCTCTTCCCTTGCCCTTGCCCTTGCCCTTGCCCTTGCCCTGCTGCCCCGCGTCCCTGGCGCCCGCCCCCCAGGTCACTCCTTCAGCCGCGGCGCATCTCCCGCCTCGCCCTCGCCCGCTCCGCGCCGGCCGCGAACCGCGCCCGCTCCTCTTCGGTCTCGAGCGACAGCTCCGGCACCGGCGCCGGGCGCCCGGCCTCGTCGAGCGCGACCATCGTCACGTAGCAGGTGTTCGTGAGCCGCTGCGTGCCCGCGCGGATGTCCATCGCGTGGACGTCGACGCCCACCTCCATGGACGAGCGGCCGACCCAGGTGACGGTCGCGACGAGCCGCACGAGCTCGCCGATCTCGATCGGCGCGAGGAAGGCCACCTGGTCGACCTGCGCGGTCACGCAGGTCCGCCCCGCGTGGCGGATCGCGGCGCAGGCGGCGGCCTTGTCCACGAGCGAGAGGATCGTCCCGCCGAACGCCTTGCCGAGGATGTTCGCGTGCTGCGGCATGACGAGCTCGGCGAGCTCGGTCCGCGAGTCGGCCGGGCGACGCCGGGCCGGCCCGGGTCCCTCGCCCGCGCCGCTCACACGTCCCCCTCGCGCTGCCAGCGCGGCGTCTCGCCCCACCCGAGCTTGCTGCGCAGGAGCGTGTAGTAGGAGTGGTCGCCGCTCGTCACGAGCAGGAAGTCCTGCTCGGCGCGCGCGACCTCGAACGACGCGCCCTGGGCGAGCGGGAGCACGACGTGCCCGTCGAGCACGAGCGCGGCCTCCTCGACCCGGTTCTCGACGGTGAACCGGAGCGTGTGGTCGCCCGAGATCACGACGGGCCGGTTCGCGAGCGCGTGCGGCGCGATCGGCGTCACGACGAACGCGCGCAGGCCGGGCGTCAGGATCGGCCCGCCGAGCGCGAGCGAGTAGGCCGTCGAGCCGACGGACGTCGCGACGACGACGCCGTCCGCCCGGTACTTCGTCGCGTGCGCGCCGTCGACGGCGAGGTCGAGCGTGAGGAGCCGGGTCGGCAGCCCCTGCTGGACCGCCGCGTCGTTCAGCGCGTAGTGCTGGACCGGCGCGCCGTCGCCCGCGGCGACGGCGCAGCGCAGGCGCATGCGCGGGTCGACCCGCAGGTCGAGCGCTCGCCGGCCCGCGATCCACTCGCGGACCTCGGGCTCGGTGAACTCGGCCAGGAACCCGAGCCGGCCCAGGTTCACGCCGAGCGTCGGGATCCGGCAGGGGCCGAGCGCGCGCGCCGCGGAGAGCATGGTCCCGTCGCCGCCGACCGCGATCACGAGGTCCGCGTCGGCCGCGTCGCGCGGGATGTCCACCGCGCCGTCGACGTCCGGCACGACCTCGACGCCGGCCCGCTCGAGCCAGGTCACGATCGCGCGCGCCACGTCCTGGCCCGCGGGCTTGTGGGGCGTCCCGTAGACGATCACCTTGCGGACCGCCTCGCGCGCGAGCGCCTTCACGCGGCGCCTCCTCCGCCCAGCTCGGGCGCCGCCGCGGGCCCTGCGCCGGCGCCGGCCGGCGCGGACGCCGCCGCCGAGGGCGCCGGCTGGCCGCCGAACAGGCGCTCGCCGAGCGCGGCGAGCCCGGGCAGGTCGTGGACGTCGCGCTCGAAGGCCGGGACCTCGACGATCGGGACGCCGCGCGCGGCGCCCCCCTCGATCGCGTCGATCCGGGCCCGGTCCCCCGCCGCGAGCAGCTCCTGGTCGACGAGCGCCCGGACCGCCGCGCCGACGGGGGCCTGGGCGCCGCCCGCGGCCCCCGCCGC
>JANJTH010000893.1 GCA_024711205.1 Planctomycetota bacterium
GCGCCGCGGGCTCCGTCACCGGCGCGCGACCGCGCCGGGCAGGAGCCGGGTCACGACGACCCGGGCGGCCGCAGCCAGACCGAGCGGAACCGAGGCGCCGCGGGCGCGCCCGGTCCGAGCGGCGGGGCGCCCGGCCCCGCGAGCTCGGGCGTGGTGCAGACCGACTCGAGCGGCGCGAGCCCGGCCCGCGCGAGCGCCTCGAGCTCGGCCGGCGACACGGGCCAGGGCGGCCCCCAGGTCGCGGGGTCGGCGCTCGGGCCCGGGGCGCCGTCGGGCCGCATGCGCGTGATCACGACCGCGCGGCCGGCCGGCGCCACGAGGCCCGCCGTGGCGCCGAGGGCGGCCTCGCGGACGCTCGGGGGGAGCGCCTGGATCGTGTAGGCCTCGAGCACGAGGTCGAACGCGCGCGCCCAGCCGGCCGGCAGCGCGAACAGGTCGGCCACGTGCCAGGCCACCCCCGGGAGGCCGGCGAAGCGCCGCCGGGCCCAGTCGACGCTCGTCGGCGCCACGTCGAAGGCCGTCACGTCCCAGCCGCGAGCCGCGAGCGCCGCGGCGTCGTCGCCGAGCCCGCAGCCGACGACGACCGCGCGCGCGCCGGCCGGCGGGGACGGCGCGCCCGCGAGCCAGCCCAGGAGGTCCGGGTGCGGGGCCTGGTCGGCCCACGGGACCTGCCCCGGGTCGCCGGCGGCCGCCCGGTAGAGCGGCTCGAACCAGGCCGCCGGCGCGCCCCGCGCGAGCGCGTCGTGCGCGAGCGCGCGCACGCGCGCGCGCAGGTCGTCGCCGCCCTCGAGCGCGCCGGAGGTCATGCCGCGCAGCCTACCGCGCCGCGACGGCCCCGGTGAGACCCACGCCGCGCTCGCTCAGGGCGCCTGTCGGAAGGCCAGGACCTCGCCGCGGTCCGTCGCCACGAACAGGAGGCCCGGGTCCGCGCCGGCGACCACGGGGCCGTCGATCGCGGCGCCCGGGAGGCGCGCTCGCCCGAGCGCCTCGCCGTCGTGGAGCGACCAGGCGGCGACGCCCCCCGCGGCGGCCGTCCACACGACGTCGCCCGCGACGCACGGGCTCGTCCCCGCGAGCGGCGGCGCCCCGCGTCGCCCGGCGCCCCGCCAGCGCAAGGCGCCCGTCACGAGGTCGAAGGCGGCCAGGCCGCCCGCGGTGACGGCGACGACGGTCCCGCCCTCGGAATCGGCGCCGGCCACCGCGAGCCCGCCCGTGACGACGCCGCCCGCGGCGTGCCACGCCGTCGCGCCGTCGGCGGCGGCGAGCGCGAGCAGCCCGAAGTCGCCGCCGACGAGGACGCGTTCGCGGGTCGCCGCGAGGGACGGCCCCGGCGCGCCCGGGAGCTCGCGGTGCCAGCCGCGCTCCCCCGTGGCGAGGTCGACGGTCACGACCCGGGCGGCCTCGCCCGCGCGGCGCGGCGCGAGCGCGACGCAGACCCGGCGCTCCCCCTGGAGCGCGGGCGCCGCCGCGGGCCGATCGCGCAGGAACAGCGCGAAGCGCGTGGTCCCGTGCCGGCAGTCGGCGACGTGGAGGCTCCCGCCTGCGTCCACGGTGACGACCGCGCCGTCGGCCACGAACGGGGCGCGGTAGGTCCAGCCCTGGCGCGCGGCGAGGTCGAGGGGCGCGGCCTTGCGCCAGAGCGCGTCGGCGTCGCCGCGGCGCAGGCACGAGAAGGTGCCCTCGTCGTCGCCCACGAACAGGTGCCACTCGGAGATGGCGGGCGCCGCGCTCACGGGGACGCGGTCAGGCGCGACGAGACCCGCCTGCACGAGCGGCCAGGTCGGGCTCGCCTCGGCGATCGACGGGGTCCGGCGCGCGTGGAGGACCGCTCCGGTCGCGGCGTCGAGGAGCCACACCCCGCCCTCGCGGTCGCCCACGTAGAGGCCGCCGTCGGCCGCGACGACGGGCGCCGAGGCCGCCGGTCCCCCGAGGCGCGCGCGCCACACCTCCTCGAGCGGGGGCGCGACGCGGAGCGGCGAGCGCGACGCGCGCGAGGGCGTGCGGCCCGCGCAGGCCCAGGCGTGGACGCGCGGCCCGGACGGCCCGCGCGGGGCCTCCGCCGCGTCGAACCGCACGAGCTTCTTGCGCCGCGCCGGACGCGGCGCCGCGGGCTTCGTCGCCGCCGGCTTCGTCGCCGCCGGCTTCGTCGCCGCCGGCTTCGCCGCCGCGGGCTTCGTCGCCGCCGGCTTCGTCGCCGCTGGCTTCGGCGCCGCCGGCTTCGGCGCCGCGGCCTTCGTCGCCGCCGGCTTCGTCGCCGCCGGCTTCGTCGCCGCAGGCTTCGGCGCCGCCGGCTTCGGCGCCGCCGGCTTCGACGCCGCGGGCTGTCGACCTCCGGGCTCCCTGAACGCGGGCCCCGGTCCATCCCGGGCCGCACGCTCCTCGGTCCGTCGTCCGGGGCCTCGCGCGGGTGGCTCCGCGCCGCGCCGCGGCCTTGGCCGTGCTCCGCCCTCCTGCGCGCCCCGCTTCGCCACGCTCGACCCTCCGGGGAAGGCCCCCCCGCCAGCCCCTGCTGTAGCAGACTCGCCCCCGACGCGCCGCCCGCCCCCGGGTCGTGGCGTTTCGCCACGTACGGGGCGCCGCGTCACGGGGCGGCACCGGGGGGTGACCGGGCTCGGCGACTTCCAGAGCAAGACTTGTGCCTCGGCATGGGAAGTGCAGCGCAGGACCCGAAAGGGAGTCAACTCCATGGATTCGAAGCCGACCGCAGCCGCGGCGCCCTCGCGCTGGGGCACCCTCGGGGCCGACCTGCCCGCCTCGTTCGTCGTGTTCCTCGTCGCCGTGCCGCTCTCGCTCGGCATCGCGCTCGCCTCGAACGCGCCGATCATGGCCGGCCTGATCGCCGCCGCGGTCGGCGGGATCGTGGTCGGCCTCGTGGGCGGCGCGCCCCTCCAGGTGAGCGGCCCCGCCGCCGGGCTGACCGTGCTCGTGTTCGGGCTGACCGAGAAGACGGGCGGCGACTGGCGGGCCGTGTGCGCGATCGTCGTCCTCGCGGGGCTGTGCCAGATCGGGCTCGGGCTGAGCCGCGTCGCCCGGACGGCGCTCGCCATGTCCCCGGCCGTCGTGCACGGCATGCTCGCCGGGATCGGCATCATCATCGCCGTCGGCCAGCTCCACGTCGTCCTGGGCGGCGCGCCGCAGAGCTCCGCCATGGCGAACCTGCGCGACCTCCCGGCCCAGCTCTCGACCCTCCACGGCGGCGCGACGACCCTCGGGGTCCTCACGATCGCGCTCGTCGTGCTCTGGCAGACGAGGGCGCCCAAGCCCCTCCAGCGGGTCCCCGCCGCCCTCGTCGGCGTCGGCCTCGTGACGCTGCTCTCGCTCACGTCGCTCGGCGACGGCGTCGAGCGGATCGTGCTCGCGGCCGACGACCACGTCCACGCGGTCGTCGACGGGCATCAGCTCGCGGACGGCCCCGAGGCCCCCAAGGGCGACCAGGGCTCGATCCTGGCCGCGATCCAGCTCCCGGTCTGGCCCGACATGCCCTGGACGACGCTCCTCGGCTGCGTGTTCGCGCTCACGATGATCGCGAGCGTCGAGTCGCTCCTGTGCGCCGTCGCGACCGACAAGCTGCACACGGGCAAGCGCGGCAACCTCGACCGGGAGCTCGTGGGGCAGGGCCTCGGCAACACGGTCTCGGGCCTGCTCGGCGGCCTGCCGGTCACGGGCGTGATCGTGCGCAGCTCGGCGAACATCGCGGCGGGCGGCAAGACGCAGCTCTCGGCGATCCTCCACGGCGTGTGGGTGATCGTGTTCGTCGTCGCGCTCCCGTTCGTCGTCGAGTCGATCCCGAAGGCGGTCCTCGCCGGCCTGCTCGTGTTCGTCGGCTACAAGCTCGTGAACCTCCACCACATCCGCGAGCTGCGCGAGCACAAGGAGCTGCCGGTCTACGTGACGACCGTGCTCGGCGTCGTGTGCATCGACCTGCTGATGGGCGTCGTGATCGGCTTCGGGCTCGCCGTGGCCCGGCTCCTGTGGCGGCTCACGCACTTCAGCGTGCGCGTCGAGGAGGGGCCGACCTGGCGGGTCCACGTGAAGGGCTCGCTCTCGTTCATCGGCGTGCCCAAGCTGAGCGACGCGCTGGGCCGGGTCCCGCCGGGGACGCCGGTCCACGTCGACCTCGAGCTGACGAGCATCGACCACGCGGCCTGGGAGGCGCTCGACGGCTGGCGCTCGAACCACGTGCGGAGCGGCGCGAAGGTCGAGGTCGACGGGCTCGACGAGGCCTGGACCGCCGCGCACCACCCGCCGGGGACCGTCCTCGCCGGGGCCGTCGCGGCGCCGGGCGCGCCGGCGCCCGCGGAGGCCGCGGCGGCGCTCGCGCCGGACGCGGAGCCCGTCCTTGCCGCGGGGCGCGAGGACGTGCCCGAGGCCTTCGAGGACGTGGAGGCGCTCGCGGGCGCGAGCTCGGGCCATGGCAGGATCTGAGGCGGGGCTCGCCGCCGCCCCGCCCCGCAGCCCGCCCGCGGTCATCGACGGCCCGGGCGCCACGGTCCTCGCGACCGGGGCCGTGAGCGCCGCCCAGCGCGCCTGGCTGGCGGCGCACCTCCGGGCGAGCGCGCCCGGTGACGTGCGCCTCGTCGGCGTGGCGCCTGCCCCCGAGGCCGCCCGCGCGCTCGGCGAGGAGCTGCGCGCGCTCGGCCAGGCGCTCGGGCTGCGCGACGCCGCGGCGCCGTCGCGCCTGTGGGTCGGGGACGAGGCGACCGGCCTCGACCTCGCGCTGGGCGACACGGCGCCGACCCGCGCGCTCGTGGTGCTCGAGCCCCCCGGGGGCGCGTCGCAGCGCGGCCGCGACCGGGCCCTCGACGCGCGCCGCGCGCGCACCTTGCACATCCCGGCGGTCGCGCCTGGGGCCGCCGCCGGCGCGGCCCGGGTCGCCCTCGTCGTGCGCCGCCGCGCGGACGACCACCTGGCCCCCGCGCTCGAGGCGCTCTCCGCGCTCGGCTGGTCGCTCGTCGACCTCGCCTGCGACGGCGCGAGCTCCGCCGCGGACGGGCGCAGACCCCCGCCCGGCGGCGCCGCGGTCGAGGCCCCCCCGAGCCCCGACGCCGTCGCCTCGGCCGCCCGCCGCGCCGACGCCGGCCTCGTCGTGGCGGCCCGCGCCGCCCCCC
>JANJTH010000034.1 GCA_024711205.1 Planctomycetota bacterium
CCTGCGCCCGACGAAGCCGCGGCCGCCCCGGGCGCCGGGGAGGACCTGCGGGCGCTGCTCGCGCGCGTCGAGGCGCTCGGGGCCGCGCGGCGCTTCGAGGAGGCGCTCCCGCTCGCCCGCGAGGCGGCGGCGCGCGCGCCCGACGACGCGCGCGCCGCGCTGCTCCTGGGGCTCGTCCTCGAGGACCTCCGGCGCGACGCCGAGGCGGTCCCGGCGCTCGAGCGGGCCCTCGCGCTCGGGGCGACCCCGGTCGCCCGGGCGCGGCTCGGGCGCGCGCTGATCAACACGGGGCGGGTCCACGAGGCCCTCGTAGCGCTCGACCAGGCGCTCGTGGACGCCCCCGGGCACTTCGAGGCGTGGACCGACCGCGCGATCGCCAAGCTGAACCTCGAGCGCTTCGAGGAGGCGCTCGCCGACGCCGAGCGCGCGGTCGCGCTCGGCCCCGCCTGGTCCGAGGCGCACTTCGCGCGCTGCGCCGCGCTCGTGCGCCTGGGGCGCTACGCCGAGGCGCTGCCGCCCGCGGACCGGGCGCTCGAGCTCCTGAAGACGCCCCACCCGGAGCTGCGGCGCATGCGCGGGATCGCGCTGGCGCAGCTCCAGCGCTACGCCGAGGCGATCGTCGACTTCACGATCGCGCTCGACGCGGGCGGGTCCCCGCCCACGACCCGGGCCGAGCTGCACGCGAACCGCGGCTACTGCCGCGCGGTCTCGGGGGACCGGGCCGGGGCGCGCGCGGACTACGAGCGGGCCCTCGCGCTGCGGCCGGGCGACCCGGGCGCCCTCCGCAAGCGGGCCACGCTGGCGATCGTCGAGGGGCGCGTCGCCGAGGGGCTCGCGGACGTCGAGCGCCTCCTCGCGCTCGACCCGCGCGACGGGGCGGCGCGCGGGCTGCGCGGCGCCGTGCGGGTCGACGAGGGGCGCTGGCCCGAGGCGCTCGAGGACCTCGACGTCGCGGTCGCCGAGGAGCCCGGCTCCCCCATGCACCGCGTGAACCGGTGCGTCGCGCTGCTCGAGCTGGGCAGGCTCGAGGAGGCCGAGGCCGAGGCCACGGCCGCGCTCGCGCGGGGCCCCGTCGACCAGCGCCCGCTCGTGCTCCGCGCGCGGATCCGCGTGGCGCTCGGCCGCCCGGCGGAGGCGGTCGAGGACGCGAGCCGCGCGATCGCCGGGGGCTCGACCTCCGGCTTCGCCCACCTGGCGCGGGCCGCCGCGCTCGTGGCGCTGGGCCGCAAGGACGACGCCCGGCGCGACCTCGACCACGCCGAGCCGCGGGTCGGGGGCCAGCCCCGGCTCGCGGAGCGCATCCGCGCGCTCCGCGCCGCGTGCGACGCGCCGTGACCCGGCCCCGGCGCGCGGGGCTCCGCCCGTGGCGCGCTCGAGCGCCCGGGTGGCGCGGGCGCGCCGCGCCCGGTTGACTCGGGGTCATGCAGGACCCCGAGCGGCGGCGCCTCGCGCGCCGGTTCCAGGAGACGCGCGACCCGGGCGACGAGCTCGCCTGGCTGCGGCACGTCGTGGGTGGCGGCGGGGAGGAGGCGCTGCGCGTCGAGCTCGCGGCGGCCTTCGACCACGAGCCCGCGCTCGCCGCGCTCGAGGCGCGGCCCCGGGCGGGCTGGGCGGCCCTCCGCAGGTGGTTCCTGCGCGGGCGGTGGTCGCCCGGCCGGCGCTCTGGCTCGCCCGAGCTCGTCCTCGAGGGACCGTGGGGCGAGCCCCGCCGGCTCCCGGGCCACCGCCCCGCCGTGATCGGGCGCTCGCGGACGGCGGAGCTCCGCTGGGACGGAGACCCGACCCTCGCCCGCGCGCACGCGCTCGTCGGGCACCTCGACGGCGCGGGGTTCTACGCGGCCGCGCTGGAGGGGGGCCGGGCGACCTTGAACGGGCGCCGGTTGACCGTGGCCGCGCTCGACGGGGGCGACGTGCTCCGGGCCGGGCGGGGCGCCCTGCGCGTCGCCGGCATCTCGGGGATCGGAGGCGACGCCTGGGCCGAGGTCGAGCGGGAGCGCGCGCCCTCGTCGCGTCAGGAGCTCGACGGCCCGCTCCTGCCGCTCGACCCGGTGCGCGCCGCCGTGTGGGTCCGCGTCGCCTTCGCCGCGGCGGCCCCCTGGCTGCCCCGCGCGACCTGGCTGTGGCTGCTCGCCGCGCGCGTCCGCGTGTCGGCCGACGCCCGCGCCTACGCGCCCGACCTGGCGCGGTTCGCCAACGCGCGCGAGCTCGACCGGGAGGCGCTCGGCCGGCTCTGCGGCGCGGCGGCGCCCGACCTCGCGCGCGGGGTGTGCTGGGAGCTGAGCGACGAGCAGGCGGCCGAGCTGCGCCGGGAGGGGGAGCGCTGGGAGGCGGAGCACCCGGGACGCGTGCTCGTGCTCGGCGCGGGTTCGCTCGTCGACGAGGCCGAGGCGCGCCCGCTCGGCGACCTCACGCGGGTCGTCGCGCTCGTCCGCGACCTGGGCCTGGAGGCCGCGCGCCGCACGGTCGTGCCCTGGCTGCTGCCCTGCGGCGACGTCACGCGCACGTGGGCGCCCTTGCGCGAGGACCTGCGGGAGCAGGGGCCGGGCGGGGCAGGCTGAGCGGCGCGTGCGCGGCGCGGGCCGCGCAC
>JANJTH010000131.1 GCA_024711205.1 Planctomycetota bacterium
GCGGACCGCCGGCCCGCCCGCGTCGCAGGGGGCCGCTCCGGCGCTCCCCGCGCCAGGCCCGCAGGTGCCCCCCGCGTCCGCGGAGGACCCCGAGGCGATCCCCGACATCGAGCGGACCTGCCCGGCGCCGGGCACGGCGACCCCGGGCCCCCCGCTCGCGCCCGCGCCGGCGGACGTCGCGACGCGGACCTGCGCGAAGTGCGCGGTCGAGGTGTGGGCCGAGTGGTCCGACTGCCCGCGCTGCGGCTGGCGCGAGGAGTAGCCCGGCCGTGCCGGCGGAAGGCCACGGGCCCGGCGCGCCCGCGCTCGACCACTGGATCGCCGGGGCGGCGACGCCGCCCCTGTCGGGCGGCCGGGTCGACGACGTCGACCCCGCCACGGGCGAGGTCCTGGCGCGCATCGCCCGCGGCGACGCGGACGACGTCGAGCGGGCCGTCGTCGCGGCGCGCGCGGCGCTCGCGGGCCCGTGGGGCCGCGCGACCGTCGAGGAGCGGGCGCGGGTCCTCGAGGCCGCGGCGGCCGGGCTCGAGGCCCGGGCGGACGCGCTGGCCCGGCTCGAGTCCGAGGACACGGGGAAGCCGATCGCGCTGGCGCGGGCGATGGACGTCCCGCGCGCGGTCGCGAACCTGCGCTTCTTCGCGGGCGCGATCCGCCACGACGAGACGCCCTGCCACCGGACCGACGGGCGCGCGCTCAACTACACGCTGCGGCGCCCGCTCGGCGTGGTCGGGCTCGTGACGCCCTGGAACCTGCCCCTCTACCTGCTGACCTGGAAGGTCGGCCCGGCGCTCGCGCTCGGGAACGCGGTCGTGGCGAAGCCGAGCGAGCTGACGCCCCGCACGGCCGGGGTCCTGGCCGAGGTCCTGGCCGAGGCCGGGCTGCCGCCGGGCGCGCTGAACGTCGTGCACGGGCTCGGCCCCGAGGCCGGGCAGGCGCTCGTCGAGCACCCGGACGTGAAGGCGCTCAGCTTCACGGGCGGCACGGCCACCGGCGCGCGCGTGGCCGCGACCGCGGCGCCGCGCTTCAAGAAGCTGAGCCTCGAGCTGGGCGGCAAGAACCCGACGCTCGTGTTCGCCGACGCCGACCTGGAGGCCGCGCTCGATGGCACGGTCCGGGCGGGCTTCACGAACCAGGGCCAGGTGTGCCTGTGCGGCTCGCGCGTGCTCGTCGAGCGCGCGGTCTACGCGGACTTCGTGGACGCCCTCGTCGCGCGCGTGCGGGCCCTGCGCGTGGGCGACCCCCGCGACCCCGAGGTCCAGCTCGGCGCGCTCGTCTCGGCGGGGCATCGCGACAAGGTCGAGGGCTACCTGCGGCTCGCGCGCGAGGAGGGCGGGCGCGTCCTGTGCGGCGGGGAGCGGCCGACGGACCTGTCCGCGCGCGTCGCCCGCGGCGCGTTCCTCACCCCGGCGGTCGTGGCCGACCTGGGCCCTGCCTGCCGGACCGTGCAGGAGGAGATCTTCGGCCCCGTCGTGACGGTGCATCCGTTCGAGGGCGAGGCCGAGGCGCTCGCGCTCGCCAACGGGGTCCGCTACGGCCTCTCGGCCTCGCTGTGGACCCGCGACCTCGCGCGGGCGCATCGCGTGGCGGCGGCCCTCGAGGCGGGCATGGTGTGGGTGAACACCTGGCTGCTGCGGGACCTGCGGACCCCGTTCGGCGGGCTCAAGGACAGCGGCGTCGGCCGCGAGGGCGGGCGCTGGTCGCTCGACTTCTTCTCGGACGCGCAGAACGTGTGCGTCGCGCTCGAGGGGGCCGGGCCGCCGCCCGCGCCGACGGCCTAGCGCGCGGCCGAGCGCGCCGGCCGGGCCTTCAGTGCGCCTCGAGCCAGGACCGGCCCCGGCCGATGTCGACCTGGAGCGGGACCGAGAGCGGGAAGGCCTGCGACATCTCCTCGCGGACGAGCGCCTCGAGGCGGTCGAGCTCGTCGTCGGGCGCCTCGAACAGGAGCTCGTCGTGGACCTGGAGGAGCATGCGCGCGCGCAGGCGCTCCCCCGCGAGGCGCCGGTCGATCCGGACCATCGCGACCTTGATCACATCCGCCGCCGTGCCCTGGATCGGCGTGTTCACGGCCATGCGCTCGGCGTTCGCGCGCACGGCCCGCTGCGTCGCGTGGATCTCCGGGAGCGGGCGGCGCCGCCCGAGCGCGGTCGCGACGTCGCCGTGCTCGCGGGCGTGCTCGACCTGCGCCTGCAGGTAGGCCTGGATCCGGGGGTACTTGGCGAAGTAGGCGTCGATGAACGCGCGGGCGTCGGCGAGCGAGAGCCCGGTCTCGCGGGCCAGCCGCTGCGCGCCCATCCCGTAGACGATCCCGAAGTTGATCGCCTTGGCCCGCCCGCGCAGCTCCGGCGTGACGTCGGCGAGCGGGACGTCGAAGATCCGGGCCGCGGTGGCCCGGTGCACGTCGAGCCCATCGCGGAAGGCGGCGACGAGCGTCTCGTCACCCGAGAGGTGGGCGAGGATCCGCAGCTCGACCTGGCTGTAGTCGGCCGAGAGCAGGCTCCAGCCGGGCTCGCCCGCGACGAAGGCCGAGCGGAGCAGGCGGCCCTCGGGGGTGCGGATCGGGATGTTCTGGAGGTTCGGGTCCGACGAGCTGAGCCGGCCCGTCGCGGTCACGGCCTGGTTGAACGACGTGTGCACGCGGCCCGTGGCCGGGCGGATCAGGCCGAGCAGCGCGTCGACGTACGTGCCGACGAGCTTCTCGAGCGCGCGATGCTCGAGGATCAGGCGCGGGAGCGGGTGGTGCGGCGCGAGCGCCTCGAGCACCTCGTGATCGGTCGACCAGGCGCCGGTCGGCGTGCGCTTCACCTTGAGCCCGGCCGCCTCGTGGACGGCGAGCTTCTCGAACAGGAGCGCGCCCACCTGCTTCGGGCTCGACATGTTGAAGCCCTCGCCCGCGATCGCCCGGATCTCGCGCTCCTGCTGCGCGAGCTTCCCGCGCAGGTCCTCGCCGATCACCCGCAGGACGTCGGGGTCGACCCGCACGCCCGTCCGCTCCATGCCCATGAGCACGCGCACGAGCGGGAGCTCGACCTCGCGGTAGAGGCGCAGGAGGTCGGGGTCCGCCTCGAGCTTGGGGAGGAACCGCCGGTGGAGCCGGAACGTGATGTCGGCGTCCTCGCTCGCGTAGGGGAAGATCTCGCGGTCGGGCGCGTCCTTCATCGTGCGCTTGCTGCGCCCGCGCCCGATCAGCTCGCTCGTGGCGATCTTCTTGTAGCCGAGCGTGCGGAGCGCCAGGTCGTCGAGGTTGTGGGTCTTCTGCGAGGGGTCGAGCAGGTAGCTCTCGAGGAGCGTGTCGAAGGCGATCCCCTGCACCATGACGCCGTGCCGCTCGAGCACGAGCGCGTCGTACTTGACGTTCTGCCCGCCCTTCGCGACCGCCGGGTCCTCGAGGAGCGGGCGCAGGACGTCGAGGTGGCGCCCGAAGTCGAGCTCGAGCGGGAACAGGTCGAAGGTCTGCCCCGGGGCGACGTCCTGCGCGCCCGCCTGCTCGTGGGCGCCCAGGTACCACGCCTCGCCCTCCTGGCAGGAGAACGCCATGCCGACGATCTCGGCCTCGAGCGGGTCGAGGCTCGTCGTCTCGAGGTCGAACACGACCTCGGGCGCGGCGCGCAGGCGGCGCACGAGCGCGGGCAGGTCGGCCGCGCGCACGCGATGGTGCACGTGCGGGTCGCAGGTCTGGTCGGTCGAGAAGCGGCGCAGCAGCTCGCGGAACTCGAGCTCGGCGAAGAGCGCCGCGAGCGCGGGCCGGTCGGGCTCGCGCCGGACGAGCTCGCCCGGGCCCAGGGGGAGCGGCACGTCGGTCACGAGCGTCACGAGCTCCCGGCTGAGCAGCGCCTGCTCGCGGTTCGCCTCGAGCGCGGCGCGCGTGCTCGGGCGGGACACCTCGGCCGCGCGCGCGAGGACCTGCTCGAGGTCGCCGAGCTGCTCGAGCAGCTCGACGGCGCGCTTCGGGCCGACGCCCGGGACGCCGGGCACGTTGTCGGACGCGTCGCCCACGAGCGCGAGGTAGTCGCGGAACCGCTCGGGCGGGACGCCGTGGCGGGCCTTCACGCCGGCCGCGTCGAGGACCTCGGGCTTGCCGTCGCGCGCGCTCGTCTGGCGCCAGGGGTCGTAGATCACGACGCGGTCGTCGACGAGCTGGCAGAAGTCCTTGTCGCCGGTCACCACGAACACGCGGTAGCCCTCGGCCGCCCCGCGGCGCGCGAGCGTCGCGACGACGTCGTCGGCCTCGACGCCCTCGACGCCGAGGCGCGGGACGCCGAGCGCGTCGACGATCCGGTTGACGTAGGGGAGCGCGTCGACGAGGTCGTCGGGCATGCGCTCGCGCGTGGCCTTGTAGTCGGCGAACCGCTCGTGCCGGAACGTCCGCTTCGAGACGTCGAACACGACGGCCACGCGGTCGGGCTGCTCGTCGTCGAGGAGGCGCAGGAGGTCGCGCGTGAACCCGTACGGCGCCGAGGTCACGAGCCCGGCCGCGTTGCGCAGCGGGTTCTTCACGAACGCGAAGTGCGCCCGGTAGGCCAGGGCCGAGCCGTCGACGAGGAACAGGCGGGGCGGGGGAGTCGTCATGGGGCCGCATGATGCACGACGGTCGGGCCGCCGGTCGGGCCGGCGGCCCGAGCCTCCCCTGCCCCCGCGGCCGCGTCCGCCCGCGGCTCCCCCCGCGCGCTACTCCGTCACCCGCACCGCCACGCCGTCGGCCACGTCGTCGCCCGGGTGCGTCACGACGCGCTCGCCCGCGGCGAGGCCGTCCCGGACCTCCCAGGCCAGGTCGGAGCCGTGGCCGAGCGCGACCGGGCGCCGGCGGGCGACGCCGCCCGCGTCGACGACGAACACGGCCGGGCCGTCGGGCCCGCGCCGGACGGCGCTGGTCGGGACCTGGAGCACGTCGTCGCCGCGCCAGAGCACGAACGTCGCCTCGACCCGGTAGCCGTGGCCCAGCTTGGCCCAGCGCTCGGGCGGCGAGAGGAGCTCGACGATCACGAGCACGCGCTGCTCCTCGACCCCGAGCGCCGAGACCTTCGTGAACCCGACCGGCTCCACGCGCCGGACGCGCCCGTCGAGCGCGTGCTCGCCGCCCCAGCGCTCGAGCACGACCGCGAGGCCGGGCGTCAGCCGGACCGCGTCGGTCGAGAGCACGTCGACCTCGACCTCGAGCGCGCGCGGGTCGCCGACCTCGACGAGCGGCTCGCCCATGGCGACGGCGCCCTCGCTCTCGCGGGCGCGCCGGAGCACGCAGCCGTCGACGGGCGAGGTGACCGGGAGCTTCTCGTCCGCGGCGGGCGGCGCCTCGGACGCGGCCCACAGGAGCGTGGCCCGGGCGGCCTCGAGCTCGTGGCGGGCCACCTGCACGGCGAACTCGGCCGAGCGGGTCGCCGCCTGCGCGCGGCGGGCCCGGGCCCCCGCCTGATCGAGCGCCTCCTGCCCGGCCGCCCCGGCCTCGCGCAGGCGCTCGGCCCGCTCGAGCTCGACCCGCGCCAGCTCGGCCTCGCTCGCGGCCGCCTGCGCGTCCTGCTCGACCTTGTGCACGAGCGCCTGCGCGGCCTCGACGCGCGCGCGGGCCTCGGCGCGCGAGCGCGGGTCGAGCCCGGCCGAGCGCGCCGGCTCGAGCAGCGCGAGCCGCTCCCCGGCCGTCACCGGGTCGCCCACCTGGAGCGCGATCCGGTGCACGAAGCCCGGCACGGGCGCCGAGACGACGTAGCGGTCGATCACGCGCGTGCGCCCCTCCTCCGTGATCGTGGCCGCGAGCGGGCCGCGCGCGACGACCGCGACGCGCGCGACCGGGGGCGGCGGGCGCAGCCCGAGCGCGATCGCGAGCCCGAGGCCCGCGAGCAGGAGCACGGTGGCCGCTCGGCGGGCCCAGCCCGCGGGGCGCCCGCCCCGCCTCGGGGCCGGCCCCCCGCCAGAGACCTGGTCGGCCGGCGCCGACCCTCGCGCGTCGCTCATGGGTGCGCCCCTACTCCCGGGTCTTCAGGACCGCGATGAGGTCGAGCTGATCCACGCGCCGCCGCACGACGAGGGCGCTCACGACCGCCGCCGCGACGACGACCGCCGAGGCGAAGGCGAACGTGCGCGCCGAGAGCACGAGCGGCATGCGGAAGATGTCGAGCTGCCAGACCTGCACGAGGCTCGCGCAGAGGCCCCAGCCGAGCGCCCAGCTCGCGGGCAGCGCGAGGAGCACGATCACGGCCTGCTCGCCGAGGAGCACGGCCGAGACCTCGGCGCGCGTGAGCCCGAGCACGCGCAAGCTCGCGAGCTCGCGCCCGCGCTCGGAGAGCGCCAGGCGCGCGTCGTTGTAGACGACCCCGAAGGCGATCGTCGACGCGAGGAGCGTGTTGAACAGCACGAACGTGAGCATCTGCTTCACCATGGTCTCCTGGAAGCTCCGCAGCACGACCCGGGCGGACGACACGCCGGCCACCCGCGGGCGGCGGTCGAGCGCGCGCCACACGCCCGGCACCAGGCCGTCGTCGACGGCGAGCCAGGCGCCCGAGATGGCCGGGCCCTCGCCCAGGAGCCGGCCGAGCGCGTCGAGCCGCAGGTAGGCCTGCGCGCCCAGGTACTCGGACACCTCGCCCGCGACCTCGAGCGCCCGCACGCGCCGGCGCCCCTCGAGCACCTCGACCGTGACGCGGTCGCCGGGGCGCACGTCGAGGTGCCGCGCGAGCCAATCGGTCAGGAGCACGCCCTCGGCCGGGAGCGTCCGGGGGCGGCCCTCCGCGTCGAGGAGCCGGCGGAGCCGCCCGCCGGGGGCCGCGGCCGGGCCGCCCTCCCCGGCGGCCGCGACGTCGGCCGGGCCCGGCTCGAGCCCGACGAGCGCCGTCCGGTAGGTCCGGGAGGTCGAGCGCAGGCGGACCGCCACGGTGCGGTGGACCTCGACCCGGCGGACGCCCGGGAGCCCGCCCAGCTCGTGGCGGGCGCGGTCGGAGACGGGGCCCACGAACCCGACGCTGACGTCGTCTCGCTGGGCGAGGCCGAACTGGTGGTCGATCACGTGACGGATCCCGTCCCACGAGAACGTGCCGACGATCACGACCGCGCCCGCCATGGCCGTGCCGGCGACCGAGAGCGTCGTCTTCCAGGGCCGCCGCGCGAGGTTGCGGAGCGTCATCCGCCCGACGGGCGAGAGCAGCCGGCCGAGGCCCGCGCGCTCGAGCCACGTCGGCGCGAAGCGGGCCGGGGCCTCCGGCCGCATCGCCTCCGCGGGCGCGAGCGCCGCCGCGCGCCGGATCGCGAGCAGCGTGCCCAGGCTCGCCGCGAGCGCGCTGATCGCGGCCGACGCCGCGACGACGCCGGGGTCGAGGACCCACACGAGGCGCGGGAAGCGGTAGTAGTCCTGGTACATCGAGATCATGCCGCGGCCCATCCAGCCGCC
Organism: Planctomycetota bacterium; assembly: GCA_024711205.1. Lineage (GTDB taxonomy): Bacteria > Planctomycetota > J058 > J058 > J058 > JANJTH01. The sequence goes on from JANJTH010000131.1 coordinate 7,373, forward strand.
GAGCGCGACGCCGAGCGCGACCCCGAGCGCGACCACGAGGAGCACGAGCTTCAGGTAGTGGGCCGCGACCTCGCGGTCGCGGTAGCCGAAGGCCTTGAGCGTCGCGATCTGGTCGCGCTGGGTCGCGACGAGCCGGGCCGTGACGACGTGGAGCAGGAACGCGGCGACGCCCAGGAAGATCGCGGGGAAGATCCGGGCCATGGCCGCGAGCTGCTTCAGCTCCTCGCTCAGGTAGCGGTGCGAGAGCTGGTCCGCGCGGCCGTGCGCGCCGAACCCGCCCCAGCGGTCGAGCACGGCGTCGGCGCGCGCGATCACCTCGGGCTCGTCCGCGTCGGGCGCGAGCCGCAGCGCGGCGAAGTCGAAGGCGCCCTGCTTGCCCGCGGCCGCCTCGACCGCCCCGCGGGGCATCCACAGGACGGCGTAGCGGGCGAAGTCGGGGAACAGCGTCCCGGGGCCGAGCTGGAACACCGTGTCGGGGCCGATCGCGACCCCGGCGATCCGCAGGCGCTGCCGGCGCCCCTCGAGCACGACCGTGAGCGCGTCCCCGGGCTCGAGCCCGTGCGCGCCCGCGAACGCGTCGCCCACGAGCGCCTCGTCGCGCCGCGTCGGGTCGGGCGGGCGCCCGCGCAGCACGTAGGGCACGTCGAGGCGAGGCCCCCCCGCGTCGGGCAGGCTGCGGACCTCGCCCGCGATCGGCTCGTCGAAGCCCTCGACCTCGAGGTCGAGGGCCGCGTGCACGCGCGCCTCGACCTCGACCACGCCCGGGATCGCGCGCAGGCGCTCGACCTCGGCCAGGGGGGCCCGCTCGAGCGCGCAGAACACGTGCGCGAACCGCTGCTCGCGGTAGAAGGCGTCGCGCGTGGCGCGCAGCGACTCGAGCGTCGTGCGGCACATGACGAAGGTCGCGACGCCGCTCATGATCACGGCCGCGATCGCGAGCGCCTGCCCGCGCAGCGCCCACAGGTCCCGGACGACCTTCCGGTCGAGCGTCGCCACGCGCTACCAGCGCAGCGCGGCCGCGTGGACCGGGGTCGCGTTCGTGCGCACCTCGGCCACGCGCCCGTCCGAGAGCCGGACCACGCGGTCGGCCATGCGCGCGATGTCGGCGTTGTGCGTGATCAGGGCCGTGGTCGCCCCGAGCTCGCGGTTCACCCGCTCGAGGACCTCGAGCACGCGCACGCCTGTGGCCGAGTCGAGCGCGCCCGTCGGCTCGTCGCACAGGAGCACGGTCGGGCGCTTGGCGACCGCCCGCGCGATCGCGACCCGCTGCTGCTCGCCGCCCGAGAGCTGGGCCGGGAAGTGGTCGAGCCGGTCGGCGAGGCCGACGAGCGCGAGGGCGTCGGCCGGGTCCATGGGGTCGCGCGCGACCTCGCACACGATCGCGACGTTCTCGCGCGCGGTGAGGCTCGGGATCAGGTTGTAGAACTGGAACACGAAGCCGACGTGCGCCCTGCGGTACTCGGTCAGCGCGTCGTCGTCGGCCGCGGTGAGCTCGGCCCCGAGGAACCACCACCGGCCCCCGCTCGGCCGGTCGAGGCCGCCCAGGATGTTGAGGAGCGTCGACTTGCCGCTCCCGGACGCGCCGAGGAGCACGACGAGCTCGCCCGGGGCGAGCGTCAGGTCGACCCCGCGCAGCGCGTGGACCTCGACCTCGCCGAGCCGGTAGACCTTCGTCAGCCCCTCGGCCCGGAGCACGGCGCCCGCGGCGGACGCGTCGGGGGCGGCGGGCTCCTCGGGCGGGGCGGCGGGCATGCGCGGGATCCTACCCCTGCCGGGTCGCCCGACCGGCCGGTCCGGCCAGCCTTCGCCGCGGGCCGGACCTGGCGGGTCACGCCCGGCCGGCCCGATCGCGCCCTGCCCGCCGGGCCCGCGGGGGCTACGCTGTCTCCGTGCCCGCCGCCGGCGACGCCCCCAGCGCGATCCCGCCCGAGCCGCCCGGGGCCACGGGCGCCCACCTGCCGCCCGCGGCGCCGGGCGCCGGCCCGGTGCGGCGCGCGCTCCTCCGGGGCGCCGTGTGCGCGCTCGTGCTCGCGCTCGGGTTCGGCGCGGTCGGCCTGCTCCTCGGGGAGGGGCGGCTCGCGCTCCTCGCCCCGTTCGGCGCGTGCGTGGGCCTCCTCGCAGTCCCGCTCGCCTGGCTCGAGGCCTGGGCGCAGGCCGACGCCGTGGGCTGGCGGCGCGCGGGGACGCTCGCGCTCGGCGCGCTCGCCGGCGGGGCCGGGGTGTTCTTCGCCTTCGTGCAGGCGGGCTACACGGAGGCGATCCTGAGCGGCGGCGGGCTCACCGCCGCGCAGGCCGAGCTGACGCGCGTGCTCGAGCGGCTCGTGAGCCGCCCAGGGTCCGCCTTGACCGTGTTCGGGCCGATCGCGCTCCCCTTCGGCGTCGTGACCGCGCTCCGCGCGGGCGGCCTGCGCCTCCGCGTCGTGTGGCCCGGCGCCCTCCTCGCCTGGGCCGTGAGCTCCCTCCCGCTCGCGCTCCTGAGCCGCGGCGGCGGCGACCGTTCGGCCGCGATCGCGCTCTCGCTCGTCGTCGCGCTCGGCCTGCCGCCCCTGTGGCGGCTCGCCGACGCGGCCGAGGCCCGGGTCTGGCCGCCGGGCTGACGTCGGGGGGGCAGTGCCCCCCTGCGCGGGCCGCCGTCCGTTTCCCAGATCCGGCCGCCACGGATCCGCCATCCGGGGGCCGGGCGACGTAACCTCCCGGGGCGCCGGGGCGTCCACGTGGCTCCGGCCGGCACGCCGTTTGGTAAGCCGCTGCGACCGAGAGGGTTCGCATGCCGAGGTCCCCGCGTCGTCCGCCGCGCGCCCCGTTCGCCACGCTCGCGACCGCCGGGTTCGGCCTCGCCGTGGCGGGCCTGGCCATGTCCTGCGGCGGGAGCCGCGGGGGCGGGTTCGCGAGCACGGCGGCCGCGGTGGGCTCGGCCTCGCCCGCGCCCACGACCTCGCCCACGCAGCCGGCGCCGCCCGTCCGTCGGGCGCCGGAGAACCTGCGCACGGGCCCCGAGGTCGTGCTCGACGCGAGCGGGCAGCACGCCTTCTTCGACCTGCCCTGGCCGAGCGACGCGCGGACGAAGCCCGGCGGCGGGCCGGACCTGACCGGGCTGCCGAACCCGCGCAGCAAGGACTTCATCACGACGACGGCCGAGGTCTGCGAGCAGGACACGGTGGGCTTCAGCCCGACCTGCACGGTCTACCTCCGCTTCGACGCGCCCGTGCACGCCCCGCCCGCCGACCCGCTCCGGACGGTCGCCCCCGATGCGCAGGTCCTCCTCGTCGACATCGACCCGGCCTCGCCGCACCGGCTCGAGCGGCGGCCGTTCCTCGCGCAGGTCACGGCCGCGGCCGACCGCACGCGGCCGGCGCACCTCCTCCAGCTCCTGCCCGTCCCCGGGCTCGGCCTGCGCCCGGGGACGACCTACGCCGCGGTCGTCCTGCGCGGGCTCGGCGCGCCGAGCGGCCCCTGGCTCGGGCAGCCGCCGCTCCTGACCGACCTCCTGGCCGGGCGCGCGCCCCCGGGGCCCCTCGGCGCGAGGCTGGCCCAGGCGCACGCCCCGCTCGCGCCCGCGCTGCGCGACCTCGGGGTCCACCCCGACGACGTCGCGGCCGCCACGGTCTTCACGACGGGCGACCCCGCGGCCGAGCTCACGCGCTGGGTCGACTGGGCGCTCGCGCAGCCGCCCGCGCAGCCGACCGCGCTCCGCACGCGCGACGTCTACCCCACGTTCACGGCGCTCGTGGGCGAGCTCCCGGTGTCCATGTTCCAGCGCGGGACGCCGCCCTTCGCCTTCGGCGGCGGCGAGATCCGCGTCGACGGCGCCGGGCGACCGCTGCCGCAGGGGACCGCGCAGGCCGAGTTCCAGCTCTCGATCCCCCGCGGGGTCATGCCGGCCACGGGCTTCCCGCTCTACTTCTACGTCCACGGGACGGGCGGGCTCGCGAGCCAGGCGATCGACCGCGGGCGCTGGACCGCCGTGGGCGTCGAGCCGGCGCGCGGCACCGGGCTCGCCCAGACGGTCGCGCCGCTCGGCTGGGCGACGTCGTGCCTCGCGGGGCACAACGGCCCGGGCCGGATCGGGCTCCTCTCGGCCGACGGCTACGCGAACTACAACTTCATGAACCCGCGGGCCATGCGGGACAACTTCCGCCAGATGATCCTCGAGCAGGTCGCGTTCCTCCGCGCGCTCGAGGCCCTGCGGATCGACCCGGCGCTCTGCCCGGGCACCGACGCCTCGGCCGCGCCCGACGGCAAGGTCCGCTTCGACCCGCGGCTGCGCGTCGTGGGCGGGCAGTCGCTCGGGAGCTACCTCTCGGGCATGCTCGCGGCGCTCGTCCCCGGCTGGACCGGCGCCGTGCTCACGGGCGCCGGCGGGTCGTGGATCGAGTTCGCGTTCGGCCCGAAGGACCCGCTCGACCTCCAGCTCGCGATCGAGGTGCTCGCGGTCCCGCCGGGCGAGCGGCTCGACCGGTTCCACCCGCTCATCATGGCCTTCAACCAGGCCGCGGGCCCGGCCGACAACACGCACTACGTGCGGCGCGTCCTGCGCGAGCCGCGCCCGGGCCACGTCCCGCCGCACGTGCTCGTCGTCGAGGGGCACGTCGACCTCCAGGTCCCCTCGAACATCCAGCGGCCGCTGCTCCTCGCGCTCGGCGTCGACCTCGCCGGGCCCGACGTCGGCCGCACGCAGGACGAGCAGGTCGCCCACTGGCTCCCGTGGGGCGGGCGCGGCCAGGTCCCCTACCCGCAGCGCGAGAACCTGACCCTCCCCGACGGCACGCGCCGCACGGCCGTGGCCGTGCGCTACCTCGAGGACGGGATCCGCGAGGGGCATCACGTGTGGATCCAGCTCCCGCAGGCCCAGCGCCAGATCGGCGACTTCGTGGCCGACCTGGCCGCCGGGCGCGCGCCGACCGTCGCGCAGTAGCGCCCCGGCCCGGCTTGCGCCGCGTCTGCCAGGGGGTATGACCGGGCGCTCTCCCAGGAGGCGTCATGAGCGCGCGCGCGCCCTTCGTGTTCCGCGGCGACCCCCGGGGTCTCCGGCAGCTCCGCATCGCCACGGCCGACGACCTCGACCGGATCCACGAGCTCGAGGAGGCGCGCTGGAGCGCCACGAGCGCGCCCGTGGGCCAGCTCGCGTGCGACCCGCGCTTCCTCGCGCTCGTCGACGACGACGGCAACGGCCGGATCCGCCTGCGCGAGGTCCAGGCCGCGCATCGCTGGGCGCGCGAGCGCCTGCGCGACCCGGCCTGCCTCGCGACGGCCACGGACACCCTGCGGCTCGACGACGTGCATCCCGAGCACGCCGACGGCAAGGCCATGCGCGCGCTCGGCGAGCGGCTCCTGCGCGAGCTCGGCAAGCCCGCCGCGACCCGGACGCTCGCGCTGGCCGAGATCCGCGCCTTCCGCGACTCGTACGCCAAGCGCCTGCCCAACGGCGACGGCGTCGTGACCGCGGCGCAGGCGACCGACCCCGACCTGGCCGCGCTCTGCCGCGAGGTCGTCGAGGCGACCGACGGCGCGCCGGACCTCTCGGGGGAGGCGGGCGCGCGGGCGCAGGACGTCGCGACGCTGCGCGCCCGCATGGAGGCCCTCCTCGCCTGGACGGCGGAGGACGAGGCCCCGGCCGGGGACGCCCCGAACCCGCTCGAGCCGCTCGGGGCGGACACGGCCGCGGCCGCCGCGCTCGTGGCCGGGCTCCGCCCGCGCCTCGAGCTGCACTGGGCCCGCTGCGACCTCGTCGCGCACGAGCAGGGCGCGGCCGCGCGCCTCGCGGCGACGCCCGAGGCGCTCGCCGCGCTCGACGTGAGGGACCCGGCCGCGATCCGCACGTTCCTCGAGGAGGCCCCGCTCGCCCCGCCCGACCCGCAGGGGCGGATCGACCTCGAGGGCCCGGGGCTCAACCCGCTCCACGCCGACGCGCTGCGCCGGCTCGCGCGCGAGGTCCTGCCCCGCGTGCCCGGGGCCGCCCCGGAGGGCGGCGGGCCCGTGCGCGTGCTCGAGCGCCGGCACTGGCAGGCCGTCCTCGGGCTGCTCGGCCCGCGCCTCGACTGGGAGGCGCGCCGCCCGCAGGGGCTCCCGGGCTCGGTCGACGCCGCGCGCGCGCGCGCCCTCCTCGCGGGCGACCTGCTCGGGCGGCTCGAGGCGCTGTGCGCCCAGGACGGGCAGGCCTCGCACGAGCTGCAGCAGGTGGGCAACCTCGAGCAGCTCGCCCTCTACCAGCGCTGGCTCATGGAGCTCGCGAACAACTTCGTGAGCTTCCCGGCCCTGTTCGAGCCCGGGCAGCGCGCGCTGTTCCAGGCCGGCCGGCTCGTGCTCGACGGGCGCGACCTCGCCTTCACGGTGAACGTCGACGACCGCGGCGGGCACAAGAAGGTCATGTCGACCTCGAGCCTCTTCGTCGTCTACGTCGAGCTGACGCGCAAGGAGGGCGGGGCCGAGCGCAAGCGCGAGGTCGCGGCGGCGGTCACGGCGGGCACCCGCGGCGGGATCGAGGTCGGCAAGCGGGGCGTGTTCTACGACCGCGACGGCAAGGAGTGGGACGCGCAGATCGTCGACCTCCACGCCGCGCCGATCAGCCTGCTCGAGGCCGTGTTCGCCCCGTTCACCCGGCTCAAGGCGCTCGTGGGCGAGAAGGTCGAGAAGCTCACGTCGGGCGCGCTCGAGGGGGTCGAGCAGAAGGCCTCGGGCGCGGTCGCGACGGCGGCGCCGCCGGCGGCCCCGGCCCCCGCGGGCGGCGGCTTCCGCGACGTGCTCGTGGGCGGCGGGATCGCCTTCGCCGCGCTCGGCTCGACCCTCGCGTTCATCGTGAAGACCCTCTCGGACATCGACCCGAAGCAGGTCGGGCTCATGCTCCTGCTCACGGTCGCGTTCGTGGCGCTCCTCTCGGGGTTCCTGGGCTGGCTCAAGCTGCGCCGGCGCGACCTGAGCACGGTCCTCGAGGCGAGCGCGTGGGCGATGAACGCCCGCATGTTCCTCACGCGCCCGCAGAGCGTCCGCTTCACGCGCCGCCCGCCGCTCCCGGCCGGGAGCAAGGTCCTGCGCCGCCGGACCTGGGCGGCGCTCCTCTGGCTGCTCGTGGCCCTGGGCGGCGCCGGGGCCGCGGCCTGGCGCTGGCGCGCGGACCTCGAGGCCCTCGTGAACCCGCCCGCCCCGGCCCCGGCCGAGCCGGCGCCGGCTGGACCAGGCCCGGAGGCCGCCGCGCCGGAGGCCGCGCCCGGCGGAGGTTGAGCGGGCCCCGCGCCCGGCGATCGACCGGTCGGCCGGAGGGGCGTCGGCCGGCCGGGTGGACGTCGGCCGGCCGAGCGTCGGGCGCAGAGCGACCTCGCCCCCGCCGATGCGGGCCCGGCAGCCCGGGCTTGTCGGTCCTCGTCCGTATCCTGCGTGCCCGCGCGGCGACCCCGCGCGGCGAGGGGGAGGACGTGACCGAGGCCGAGCTCGTCGAGCGACTCGAGCGGATCCTGCGCCTGCACGCGGGCGCGACGACCCCCGGCGAGCGCGAGGCGGCGCGCGCCGCCGCGGCGCGCGTCGAGGAGCGGCTCCGGGAGCTCCGGACCGAGGTGGCGACCGAGCACCGCTTCGCTGTCGACAACCCGTGGTCCCGACGGCTGCTCGTCGCGCTGCTCCGCAAGCACGGCTTCCCCCCCTACCGCCACCGCGGGCAGCGCCGGACGACGGTCATGGCGCGCATGCCCGCTCGCTACTGCACCGAGGTCCTGTGGCCGGAGTTCGTCGCCCTCGACTCGACCCTGGTCGAGTACCTCGAGCAGGTCGCGAGCCGCGTGATCGGCGAGGCCCTCAAGCAGGAGTCCACGGAGGCGCCGGTCGTCGAGCAGCTCGCGACGGGCGGGACCGGCAGGTGAACCGCGCGGCGGCGGGGCGGACCGGGCGCGGCCCGCCCTCGTCGCCGCGCGCCGGGACGCGCGCGCGATGAAGCTCGTGCATACGGCCGACTGGCATCTCGGCCACACCCTCCACGACCTGCCCCGCGACGAGGAGCACGCGGCGTTCCTGGCCTGGCTGGCGGACCTGCTCGAGGCCGAGGCCGCCGACGCGCTCCTGATCGCCGGCGACGTGTTCGAGACGGCGAACCCCGGCGCGGCCGCCCAGCGCGCGCTGTTCGAGCACCTGGCCGGCCTGCGCCGGCGCGTCCCCCACCTCCAGGTCGTGCTGATCGGCGGCAACCACGACTCGGCGCCGCGGCTCGACGCCTGGGCCCCGCTCCTCGCGGCGGTCGGCGTGCACGTGGTCGGCGGGCTCGTGCGCCCCGGCGAGCGCGAGCTCGACCTCGAGCGCCTCGTGGTCCCGCTCCGTCGGGCCGACGGCGCGGTGGAAGCCTGGGTCGCGGCGGTCCCCTTCCTGCGCCCGACCGACCTCCCCATGGATCCGACCGCGGGGGATTGGCTCGTCGAGGGCGCGGTGGCCGTGTACGAGCGCGTGCTCGCCGCGGCGCGGGCGCGCCGCGCGCCGGACCAGGCGCTCGTCGGCATGGGGCACGGCTACCTCGTGGGCGGGCAGCTCTCCGCGCTGAGCGAGCGGAAGGTCCTGTGCGGGAACCAGCACGCGCTCCCGGGCGAGCGCCTGTTCCCCGACGACGTGGCCTACGCCGCGCTCGGGCACCTGCATCGCGCCCAGCGCGTGGGCGGGCGCGACCACGTGCGCTACAGCGGCTCGCCGCTCCCGCTCTCGATGGCCGAGGCCGACTACGCGCATCAGGTCCTCGTCGTCGAGCTGGCCGGGCCCGCCCTCGCGACGCCGCCCCGGGTCGTCCGCGTCCCGCGGACCGTCGAGCTGCTCCGGCTGCCGCGCGAGGGCCCGCGGCCCTTGCCGGAGGTGCTCCCGCTCCTCGCGAAGCTCCCCGCCGCGGGCGCCGCCGGGCCGGCGCCCTACCTCGAGGTGCGGGTCCAGGCGGACGGGCCCGCGCCCACCCTCCGCGCAGACGTCGAGGCCGCCCTCGAGGGTCGCCACGCGCGGCTGGTCCGGCTCGCGGTGGACCGCCCCGACCTCCGGCAGCATCTCGCGGCGGCGACGGGGGATTCGCCCCAGGTCGCGCTCCCCGAGCTGACGCCCGACGAGGTGCTCCGACGGCGCTGGGCAGCCCTCTACGCCGAGCAGGCGCCCCCCGACGCCGTGCTCGCGGCCTACCACGAGCTCGTCGAGCGCGTCGGGCAGGCGGGGGCCACGTGAAGGTCCTCCGGATCCGGCTCTGCAACCTCGCGAGCCTGCAAGGCGAGTGGACCGTCGACCTCGAGGCCGAGCCGCTCGCGAGCGCGGCCACGTTCGCGATCACGGGCCCCAAGGGCGCCGGCAAGTCCACGCTCCTCGACGCCGTGTGCCTCGCGCTCTACGACCGCACCCCGCGCCTCGCCGGCCGCGGGGGCCACGTCGTCGAGGGCGCCGGCGACGTCCCGAGCCGTGACCCGCGCTCGATCGTCCGGCGCGGCCAGGGCGAGGGCTGGGCCGAGGTCACGTTCCGCGGACAGGACGGCGGGCGCTACCGGGCCCGCTGGCACGCCCGGCGCGCGCGGCAGCAGGCGGGCGGCCGGTTCCAGGAGCGCACGCTGTCGCTCGTCGACGACGCGACGGGCGCCCAGCTCGGCGGGGCGACGAAGACGGAGACGCTCGAGGCGATCCGCGCGCGGGTCGGGCTCGACTACGAGCAGTTCACGCGCGCCGCGCTCCTCGCGCAGGGCAAGTTCGCGGCGTTCCTCGAGGCCGACTCGAACCAGCGCGCGCAGCTCCTCGAGCAGATCACCGGCAGCGGGCTCTACACGGAGCTCTCGAAGGGCGCCCACGCCGCGGCCCGAGAGGTCCGCGAGGAGACGAAGCTCCTCGAACAGCGCCTGGGCGAGCACCGCTGCCTGCCGCCGACCGAGCGGGCCGCGGCCGAGGCTGCGGTCGCGGCGGCGGCGGAGCGAAGGACCGAGGCGCAGAGCAGGCTCGAGGCGGCGCAGGCGGCCGTGGCGTGGCACACGAAGGCGGTCGGCCTCGCCGCGGCGGTGGCGGCGGCGGAGGGCGAGCTCGCGGGCGCGCGCGCGGCCCTGGCCGCCGAGGACGAGGCCGTGGCGCTGCTCGCGCGGGTCGAGGCCGCGCAGCCCCACCGCGGGCGGGTGGAGAGTGTCGACCGCTGCGCGGCGGAGGCCGCGCGCGCCGAGCGCGCCGCACAGGCCGCGACGGCGCGGGCGGCGCGCGCGACGGCCGCGCACGAGGGCGCGGTCGCA